>JBPCPB010000469.1:0-9427 GCA_050999735.1 Thermomicrobiales bacterium
CCCCCCCCCCCCCCCCCCCCCCCCCCCCCCCCCCCCCCCCCCCCCCCCCCCCCCCCCCCTCCCCTCCCCCCCCCCCCCCCCCCCCCCCCCCCCCCCCCCCCCCCCCCCCCCCCCCCACCGCAATCTGTATTCGTTACCTGCATTCCGATGTCTCGCGGCGCTTCACGCGGCGAGGCGAGCGTCAATCGCTTCCGTATGCTGTTGGTAGTATGCGATTGCCGCGTCCATGGCCTCTCGCGAAACAGCAAATGCGTCCGCTACATCGTCGGCGTTGTCAAAGGTCGGGGTCATGCTGCCGATGATGGCATAGACCGGCACACCCCGTTCTTTCAGGCGATACCACGCATCCCCTTCCTTCACGGGATCGGGATGCGGCTCGATATGCCGCTCGATGAGCGTCTTCGTTTCGTTCTTCGTCAGTTCCCGTACCATTTCTCGTTCCTCCGTGGGATCTTCCTACCTCCAGCTCCCTTCCCTCCGAAGGAAGGGAGCTGGGGGATACGGAGATTCTACAGCGTGTGCATAATCAGCCGCCACGGGCTGGGTATCTCGCCGACGGGTACTTCGATCAGGGCGGGTTCGTGCGATGCGAGCGCTTCGCGGAGTGTCCCTTGCAAGGCATCCGGCCCGTCGGCGCGCATGCCCGCGATGCCGAAGGATTTTGCCAGGGCAACGAAATCGGGGTTCGTGAGATCGGAGGCGATCATCCGCCCACGATAATTTTGCTGCTGGATGCGCTTGACATTGCCGAAGGCGTTATCGTTGAAAACGATGACGACGAGCGGGATACCGTGATGCTTCATCGTCGCCAGTTCCTGCACGTTGTACATGAATCCGCCATCGCCGGAGACACAGACGACCTTCTTGTCCGGATTACCGACTTGCGCGCCGAGGGCGGTGGCGAAACCGCAGCCGAGTGTCCCCTGATAGCCGGGGCCAATCATCGTGCGCGGCACGTAGAGCGGGTAGCCGACGCTGGCGAAGAAGGAGATCTGCGTCACGTCATTGACGAGAATGCCGTCGTCCGGCAATTCCTCCCGGATCGCCTGCGCGAAGGCGTGCTGCGGCTGAAGTTCGAAGAGTTGATCCGCCACGTCGCGCTTCAGCGCATTCAATTCCTTTTCGCGCGAGGGGCGCGGGCCGATACCGTCCACTTGGGCGACCAATGCCGCCAGCCCCGCCTTCGCATCCCCGACGATGCCGATCGCCGGGGCGGGCTGGCGCGCCACTTCCCGCGCGTCGGCGTCAATGCGGATCACCGTCGCGCCCGGCGGCACGCCCCATTCCTTCGGGTGCGCGAAGCGCGTGCCGACGGCGAGGACGACATCGGCCTCCGGCAGGAGGCGTTGGCCGGAGAGGCCGGTGTGCGCCAGATAGTGCCGATCGGAAAGCGCGCCGCGCCCGTTGCTCGTCATCACCACCGGCGCTTCGAGCATCGCCGCCAGTGTCCGCAGTTCGTCCCATGCCTCCGCCGAGAGCACACCGCCCCCGGCGCAGATCAGCGGCCGCTCCGCCGTCCGCAATACTTCTGTCGCCTGTTTCAACAGATTGGGATCGCCCGCCGAGCGTTCGACCGGCGCGGGATCGAGCAGCGTGACATCGCCGGTCGCAGCCAGCGTATCCGGGGGAATCTCGATCTCCACCGGGCGCGGGCGACCGCTGCGAATCTGCCGGAACGCCTCGCGCACGAGGCCGGGAATCTCCGGTGGCGTGACCGCCCGGCCCGCCCACTTCGTCACGGAGCCGATCATCTCCAGTTGATGGGGAATCTCGTGCAGTTGCCCGGCCCCCTGCTCAATCATCTTCGAGTTGATCTGCCCCGTGATGCACAAGACCGGCGACGAGCAGGCGTACGCGGTCGAGAGCGCCGCCGACGCGTTGAGCAGCCCCGGCCCCGGCACGACCATACATGTGCCAATCTTCCCCGTCGTGCGTGCGTAGCCGTCCGCCATGTACGCCGTCGCCTGCTCGTGCCGCGTGTGAACAATCCGAATGCTTTCTCGCTCGTCATACAGGGCGTCGAACGCCGCGTCCAGTTGCACGCCCGGCAGCGCGAAGATCGTCTCGATCCCCTCCCGCTTAATCGCCTGCGCCAACGCCTGCCCACCCATCATCTCTGCCATATCTATCCCTTTCCTTGACTCAAGCACAGAGAGCACGGAGGACACAGAGAACACAGAGGGAGATGAGAATATGTGAAGGGAGTAAAAAAATAAGTCATTGTCATTATATTTTTCCCCTGTCCGACCTATTTTTTTCCTCTGTGCTCTCTGTGTCCTCTGCGTTCTCTGTGCTCAATCCGCCTTACCTACGCAACGATGGGCGGGATAGCGAGCGATTGGATGAGATCGCCGAACGACGGGATTTGCTCGTCCAGCAGGTGCTGGAGTTGCTTCCGCTGCTCGTCAAGTTGGTCGCTGAGCATCGTGTACACCTCACCCGCACCCCTGGTTGGCGCGTGGTCTGACTCGTCAATCATCGTGCTCAAGGCGCCCAATTTCTCCTTGATCTTCGAGACGCCCGGTTGCGATTTGTCGGCATCGAGGTTAATCAGCGTGCCCTCGATGGTCCGTAGTTGCTCCCGGAGCGTCTTCCCGGCGCTCGCGATGCGCGCGGCGTGCTCGGTACCTTTCGCACGCTTCTCCCATTCCTCCACCTGCGAGCGCACGCGCTGAATCTGGTTCAGCGCCTCGTTCGTTTCGGAGAGTTTGTCCCGGATGGCGAGTTTGAGGTCGAACTGCGCCTTGAGGTCTTTTTCGGAGACGGGCAAACGCGGATCGGGCAGGATGGCGAAGGGTTCCGTATAGGATTGGTCGCCGACCGTCAGCCGCACCTGATAATTGCCCGGCACAGCCTTCGGCGCGACGTTCGCCTCCATCATCTCCTGGCGCGCGGTGACGCCGGGGCGATCCTCCACCTTCGTCGGCTTCGGGTAGCGATAATCCCAGACGAAGCGGTTCATTCCCGCCGCAACCGGCGCCCACAGGCTCTCGTCCTGTGGTTCATCCTCGATACTTACCTCTTCTTCGCCTGTGGCTATCTGGACTTCAGCCGCCGCACGCTCGGACTCTGCCGCATCATCCGCTGCCTGTTGTCTGCTGACTGCTGACTGCTCCTTCTTACCGGTGAAGGAACGGATTTCGTTGCCCTTCGCGTCGAGGATGCTCAGTTTCACCGCGCCGGATGGCTTCTCCTTCAGGAAGTAGTGGATGATGACACCCTCCGGTGGGTTCCTCCCGGCGTCGAGGAACTGCTCCGTCTTCGCGCCGCTCGCCGCGTCAGTCGGTTTGAACGCGACTGTGACGGGGCCGGTCATCTTGTAGCTGAGATAGACGGGCGATTTCCGGTCGTTGGAGTGCGAGTAGTAGCGGAAGCGGATTGTATCGCGCGGTTTGAAGAGGTGCGCCGCCTCACTCGCAAGGTCGTCATGCATCTGATGGAGCGGCGTGATGTCATCGAGAATCCAGAAGGCGCGGCCATGCGTCGCGGCGACGAGATCGGTTCCCTTGACGATGAGGTCCCAGATCGGCACGATCGGTAGGTTCGTCTCCATGCGATGCCAGTTGCCGCCGTCATCGAAGGAGACGTACATGCCCGTCTCGGTGCCGCAATAGAGCAGGCCGCGCCGGGCAGGATCCTCGCGGATCGTGCGGGTGAAGTCGTCCGCCGGGATGCCGCCGGCGATCTTCGTCCACGTCGCGCCGTAGTCGTTCGTCTTGTAGAGATAGGGCTGCGTGTCGTCCATCTTGTAGCACGTCGCCGCGACGTAGGCGGTCGCCTTGTCGTGCGGCGAGAGTTCGATGATCGAGATCATTGCCCACTGGGGCAAATCCGGCGGCGTGACAGTTGCCCACTTCTTGCCGCCATCGCGCGAGAGATGGATCAGGCCATCGTCCGACCCCGCCCAGAAGACGCCCTTCTCGTGCGGCGACTCGCGGAAGGCGAAGATCGTGCAGTAAATCTCCGCGCCGCTGTTATCCGCCGTGATCGGGCCACCGGAGGAGCCGAGCTTCTCCGGGTCATTGCGCGTCAGGTCGGGTGAGATCACCTCCCAACTCGTGCCCTCATCCGTCGAGCGGTGGACGAAGTTTGAGCAGACGTAGATCGTGTCCGGGTCATGGGTGGAGATTTCGACCGGGAAGGTCCACTGGAAGCGGTATTTGAGCGTATCCGCCCCGCCGCCGAAGCCGATCACTTCCGGCCAGACAGTGACATTGCGCTTCTGCCCCGTCTCCGGGTTCCAGGCGACCAGCCGCCCATGGCCGAGGCCGGTACCGATGCCGCCGCCATAAACGAGATGCGGCGTACGAGGGCTGACGGCGATATACCCACTCTCGCCACCACCCGGCTCAACGTAGTCCTTCCACGAGATCGCGCCCTCGAAACTGATGCTCGGCACGCGCATCGCGTAGTTGTCCTGCTGCGAGCCGTAGACATTATAGGGCACCTTTTCGTCGGTCGTTACATGGTAGAACTGCGCCGTCGGCTGATTGAGAATCGTGGACCACGAGCGGCCGCCGTCGAAGGTAACGCAGGCGCCGCCGTCGTTTCCCTCGATGATCCGGTTGGAGTCGTGCGGGTCAATCCAGAGGCCGTGATTATCGCCATGCGGCGTCGGGATCGCCTCGAAACTCTTGCCGCCATCAATGGATTTCCAGCAGTTGAGCGTCAGCACCCAGACCGTGTCCGCGTTTTGCGGGTCCGCGAAGATATGCATGTAGTACCACGGGCGGCGACGGAGATCGGGGTTGTCGCAGACGCGCTCCCACGTCTCGCCGTAGTCGTCGGAGCAGAAGAGCGCGCCGTCCTCCGCCTCCACGAGTGCCCAGACACGGCCTGCCTGCGCCGGGGAGGCGGCGACGCCGATCTTGCCGAGGACGCCGGTGGGCAGGCCGGCATTGCGGGTGATCTCTGTCCACGTATCGCCGCCGTCCAGCGTGCGCCAGATGCCGGAATCCTCGCCGCCGCTCGACGCCGCGTACGGGTAGCGCTGCCCCTGCCAGATCGCCGCGTAGATGACGCGTGGGTTGCTCGTGTCCATCGCGATGTCGTGCGATCCGGCGCGGTCGCTCGTGTGCAGGACGAGTTCCCACGTCTCGCCGCCGTCTTTGGAGCGGTAGACGCCGCGCTCCTTGTTCGGCCCCCAGGCATGACCGAGCGCCGCGACATAGACGAGGTCCGGGTTGTGCGGATGGACAACGATGTCGCCGATGTGGCGGGTTGCGGCGAGGCCCATGTTCCGCCAGGTCCGGCCGCCATCGGTGGACTTGTAGACGCCGTCGCCGTGCGAGACGTTGCTGCGGATCGCTGTTTCGCCAGTGCCCGCGTAGATGACATTCGGGTCGGCGTCCGCGACGGTCAACGCGCCAACGGCGGACGTCTTAAAGAACCCATCCGTGATGTTCTGCCAGTGCGAGCCGCCATTCGTCGTCTTCCAGACGCCACCGGCACAGCCGCCGAAGAAGAATGTCCCCGGCTCGGTCGGATGCCCGGCGACGGCGACGACACGCCCGCCCCGATGCGGACCAATGGAGCGCCATTCGAGTGAGTTGAAGCGTGCTGAGTCCATCCCTTCCTCCTTGATTGCGCGAGGCGCCGGGCGCGGTCGCACGCCCTTGCTCGCCAGCGTCAAACAGCGAGAACCAGCATATCACCATCTCGCGCCGTATCAGAATTTTTTGAACCGCCAAGACGCCAAGGACGCCAAGAAGAAAAAGAAGGTTTTGTTTTTTTTCCCCTCCTCTCTTTCCTCTTTTTCCTTCCTTCCTTTCTTGCCGGTTTTGCAACCATCTCTAAACCCATCCCGACTCCCAGCGAAGCACGGAATGTCCCGTGATTGCCAGCGGTTCAATCGCTTCTCCATCGTGTAGAATAGCATGACGAATTGCGCCGCAATGATGCGGCGGCAAGCGAATCTCATGTGTCGAAGGAGTATTGGGTGAGCGCAGGGATGCAAACAGGGACAACGCGAGAAGCAACACACCGCGCGTATCGCGGCTATACCTCGTGTGGCGATCTGCGCGCGGCGAACGCGGGCGAGCGGGCCACCCTGCGCGGCTGGGTCAACCGGCGGCGCGACCACGGCGGCCTGATCTTCATTGACCTGCGCGACCGCTACGGCATTACCCAATGCACGATCAACCCGGCGAACGCGCCCGAGGCGCATGCGATCGCCGAGGAAGCGCGCGCCGAATATGTCCTCGAAGTGACGGGCGACGTCGTCCGCCGCCCGCCGGGCGCGGAGAATCCACAGATCGCGACGGGCGCAATCGAACTGCTCGTGGACGGTGTGAAGATTCTCAACGCCTCCAAAACGCCCCCCTTCGTGATCGCGGAAGGCGCGGAACAGGGCGAGGTGGACGAATCCTTGCGCCTCACCTACCGTTACCTCGATCTCCGCCGCCGCTCGATGGCGGAGCGGATGATCCTGCGCCATACGGTCGTCAAATTCATGCGCGACTGGCTTTCGGCGCGCGGATTTTTGGAGATCGAGACGCCGATGCTCATCAAGGCGACGCCCGAAGGCGCGCGGGACTTCCTCGTGCCGAGCCGCGTCCATCCCGGCGAGTTCTACGCGCTACCCCAGTCGCCGCAGCAACTGAAGCAGATTCTGGTGATCGCCGGGATGGACCGCTACTTCCAGATCGCCCGCTGCATGCGCGATGAGGACCAGCGCGCCGACCGGCAGTTGGAGTTCACGCAACTCGATTTGGAGATGTCTTTCGTCTCGATGGAGGATGTGCTTAATCTCGCGGAGGACCTCTACACCGAACTGACGGAGACCGTCACGAACATGCGCGTCCAGGACAAGCCGTGGCCGCGTTTGAGTTACGCCGACAGCATGGAGCGGTACGGCAACGACAAGCCCGATCTCCGCTTCGGCATGGAACTGGAAGACATCTCCGATCTCGTGCGCGAAAGCCAGTTCGGCGTCTTTGCGAAGACGGTGGCGGGCGGCGGCGCGGTGCGCGGCATCTGCCTGCCCGGACAGGGCACGATGACGCGCAAGGAGATTGACGCCCTGATCGCCCTCGCGCAGGGGTTCGGCGCGAAGGGGCTGGCCTACTTCATCGTCGAGGAGCGAGAGGGTATCCCCACTGCCCGCTCGTCAATCGCCAAGTTTTTCACGCCTGAGGAGCAGCGCGCCATCTTCGCTCGCTTCGATGCGACGCCCGGTGACCTGATCGCCCTCGTCGCGGACGAGCGGGTACGGGCGGGCGATGTGCTCTCACGTCTCCGGCAGCACTTCGGGCAGGCGCTCGGCCTCGCCGATCCGAATGTGATGGCCTTTGCGTGGCTGCTCGAACAACCCTTTGTCGAGTGGAACGCGGACGAGCAGCGCTGGGACGCCGTCCATCACCCCTTCGTGATGCCTTTCGAGGAGGACATCCCGCTGATGGAGACCGACCCCGGCGCGATGCGCGCGCAGCAGTACGACCTCGTGGCGAATGGCTTCGAACTCGGCAGCGGCAGCATCCGCATCGCCCGGCGCGATTTGCAGGAGCGCGTCTTCCGCCTCCTCAACCTCGATGAGGAGGAGTTGCAAACGAAGTTCGGCGGCTTCCTGCGCGCGTTCGAGTACGGCGCGCCGCCACACGGTGGCATTGCCCCCGGCATTGACCGCCTCATCATGCTCTACGCGCACGAAGAGAACATCCGCGAGGTGATCGCCTTCCCGAAAAATCAGTCCTTCCAGGACCTGATGCTCGGTGCCCCCTCCACCGTCTCCCCGCGTCAACTCGACGACCTCCACATCGCCATCGTCCCGCCGGAAGGTTGAGCACAGAGCACACAGAGAGCACAGAGAACGCAGAGGAAACAAGATGAGGAAGAACGTAATTGTTCCCGCTCTTCTTCTCTGCGTTCTCTGTGCTCTCTGTGTGCTCTGTGCTTGAATCAGCCCGTCGTCCGGGAGAAGCCGGAGCGGGTGTTAGCGGGGGCGAGCGGCAGCCGTTTCCACCGTGCAAGGAGGCCGACGACCAGGAGCAGAGAGATGAGCGAGGCGGGATCACCGCTTGCCGCGATTCCACCCGCGACGACTGTTGTCTGTGGCGGGATGATCCGCGGTACGGCCGCTTGCAGCGCTTGTGTATTTTCCTTCGGCGAGAACTCTCGCGCCCGCGCCACCGCACGCGGCCAGTCAATCAGGTCGTAATCAATGCCGCCAATCGTTGCCGTGCGAATGAGATCAACGAGGGTGAACTGCTGGAGCGCGCCGCTCGGTAGATCAATGCCGAACCTGGCGTACCCGAGCCACTGATCGGGCGGGAGGTCGGTGCGGAACGTTTTGCCCAGCGTATCAATCAGGTCCGTTGCATGGCTGATCAGATTGAGCTGCTTCGCTTGCTCCCGAATCGAGAGGATCACTTGCTGCTGTCGCGCATTGCGCCCGAAATCGCTGTCGTCATGCCGCGTGCGGACGTACTTGAGCGCCTCTGCCCCGTCCAGATGCACGATGCCCGCCGGGAAGAAGACCCGTGCGAACTGGAAATCAGGTGTCGGGTAGGAATCGTCCTTGATCGGATAGGGATTGTCCACCGTCACGCCGCCAACCGTGTCCACGATCTTCGTGAACCCATCGAAGTTGGCGCGCACGAAGTAATCAATCCGAATCTGAAAGTTCTGCTCGATCGTGTCCCAAACGAAGGCGACGCCACCGACACCCTTATACTTGATTGCATCACCGTTCGCATACACATTGGCGATCTTGTCGAGCCCGCGCCCGCCGGGCTGCGTCACCCGCAGGTCGCGCGGGATCGAGAGCAGGTTGACGTGCGGTACGGACGGATCAACGTAGGCGAGAATGATCGTATCGGAACGGGAGGCATCGTCCGCCCCATTGCGCTGATCCTCGACACCGAGCAGCATCACCGTGAAGGGGTCCT
Source organism: Thermomicrobiales bacterium (assembly GCA_050999735.1). Lineage (GTDB taxonomy): Bacteria > Chloroflexota > Chloroflexia > Thermomicrobiales > JALYUS01 > JALYUS01. The sequence continues at coordinate 8,886 of JBPCPB010000469.1, forward strand.
TGCGATTGAATTGGGGAGGCAGCGGCGTCGGAGTGACTGGTGGCAATGTGGGGAGCGGTGCGACGTTGCCCCCGCGGTCTGGTGTATTCGTTGGCCGGAGGTCGGGAGTGCTGGTTTCCGCGCTGTGAACGATCGTTGCAATGGATTGGACCGAGATGTCGCCGATGGCGCGTTGGGTGTGGACGACGATGTTGAGGACGTAAGCGCCGACGACGGTGAGGAGGAGGACCGGCAGGGCAGCGGCGAGCACGACCCAGGCGGGGATACGCCGCTTCCCTGCTGGCGGTGGTGGGAGCGGGCGATTCGTCCGAGCGCTCCGCCGCCGGGCGGCGATCCGCGCGCGATGCACGCCGCGCCGCACGCGCGGCCGGGGGGAATCACTCACCGCATCGCTCCTTCCGCTAACTCAGCGACCACGAAAGGCCGGAGCGGGCATCAATGCCTTTTTCATCGGTCAGTTTATCGGGCTTGCTGAAGTTGGCGGCGGTAAGCGGCGTGCCGGGTGCGGGCATACTGACATCCATCACGTAGATATTGAACTG
>JBPCPB010000064.1:0-3134 GCA_050999735.1 Thermomicrobiales bacterium
AGCGGCCGTCGCTCGTCCGGGTACTCGACGGTCAGGTCCTTCTTGAAGAGGCGCTTGAACGTGACGCCGAAGCCTTTGATTTCATCGAACATGGGCATGCGCGACACTCCTTTAGAGACGGGGCAACGAACTAGAGATGATCAACGATCACCTTGACCGTCGCCGTGACTAGGATATTCGCCAACGTCAATGGGAGCAACACCTTCCAGGCGATACCCATCAACTGATCGTAGCGGAAACGCGGCAGCGTGGCCCGCAGCCAGATGTAGACGAACATGAAGAGCAGCATCTTGATAAAGAGCCAGATCGGCCCCGGCAGGATCGGGCCATCCCAACCGCCGAGGAAAACCGTCGCCGCCACGCCGGAGACGACGAGCATATTGATGTACTCGCCGAGGAAGAACATCGAGAATCGGAAGCCTGAGTACTCGGTATGGAACCCGGCGACCAGTTCGTTCTCCGCTTCCGGCAGGTCGAATGGCGCGCGGTTCGTCTCTGCGATAGCGGAGATCAGGTAGAGGATGAAGCCGACCGGCTGGAAGACGATCAACCAGACGTGACCGCGCTGCCAGTTGACGATGTCAACGAGGCTGAGCGACCCGGTGAGCAGCATCACGCCGACGAGCGCCAGACCGAGCGTCAGTTCATACGAGATCACCTGCGCGGCTGACCGCAGGCCGCCGATCAGCGAATAGCGGTTGGCCGACGCGTACCCGCCAAGGATAATCCCATACACGCCGATGCCGCCGAGCGCAAGAATGAGGAGCAGGCCGACATTGAGGTCGGTCAGGAAGAAGTTGACGTGCTTCGACGTGAACGGCACATATGCCTTGCCGCCGAGCGGAATAATCATGAACGCGGTCAGCGCGGTGACGAAGACGACGATCGGCGCGAAAAAGAAGACCCAGCGATCGGCGCCACTTGGGATAATGTCTTCCTTGAAGAGCAGTTTCAGGCCATCGGCGGCGGGTTGGAGCAAGCCGCGCGGGCCAGTGCGTGTCGGGCCGAGCCGGTCTTGCATGAACGCGATCACTTTGCGCTCGTAATAGGTCATGTACGCCATCATCGTCAGCGCGATGAAGAGGAGCACGACGACGGTGATCGCCGTGAGCCAGCCCGGCTGACTGCTGAGAACATTGACAACCGCGAACGTCATCGTTCAGTCGCCTCCCGCCGCGACCATCTCCGGTCGCGCTTGTGCCGTCGGTAAGACTTCCACCGCGCACACTTTCAATTCACCAATCCGCCACGGCCGGTCCAGCGACGGCGTGCTTGATTCGGTATGGACGACCGCCTCTAGATCGAAATCGAGATGGACGAGACCCGGCTGCGTCTGCTCGCTTACCAGCGCCGTAACCGTCATCTCGCCGTACGCGGAAATGACGCGCACCTGATCGCCGGTGACGATGCCCCGGCGGCGGGCATCCTCCGGATGGACGACGAGATCGCTCGTGGGCTGGATGCGGCTCAAGTCCACCGATGGGAAATTCTCCGTCAGCCGTCCATGCGCGTCCGGGCCACGGTTCGTCGTCAGCACCAGCCCGAAGGGCGCGGCGGCGACAACCTCCGCCAACGGTGGAACGGTGACGGCCCGCATGCGCGCCTTGCCCGTCGTGGTCGAGAAACGATCCATGAAGAGGATCGGCGTCCCGCTGTCGTCCGCCCCGCGCACCGGCCACTGCATGCCGCTGTCCCAGTCGAGGCGTTGATGCGACAGCCCCGTATAGGACGGCACGTTCGCCGCAATCGCGTCGAAGACATCGGCGGCGTTCCCGTAGCCGAGGTCCGCGCCCATCAATCCGGCGAGATCATTCAAGGCATCCCAGAGCGACCGGCTGCCGCCAAGCGGCACGATTGCCGGGCGAAGGAGTTGCACATGGCGATCAACATTCGTCAGCGTCCCCGACACTTCCGTCCACGTCGTCGCCGGGAGGACGACATCGGCACGCCGGGCCGTCTCCGTCATGAAGAGGCTATGCACGACGAGGAAGTCGAGCCGGTCGAGCGCCTGTGCCGACTGCTCGGCGAGACGCGTATCGGGATCGCCCGCCGGATCGAAGCCGGAGACGAGCGCGGCGCGAATCGCACCGGATTTGACGGCAGCGAGCATCTCGCCCAAACCGACGCCGCCCGCAGCGGGGAGGCAATGCAGGTCGAGGACGCCCTGCAGATTCGTCCCATCCCGCAGCGGCCAGACACCGCCCCCGGCGCGCCCGACGTTGCCGGTCAGGAGCGCGAGATTAATGACGGCGGCTGCCGCGTCCTCGCCGTTCGCGAGCGTCGTGATGCCAGCGCCGAAGAAGGCCGCCGATGGGGGATAGAGGCCGGATTCCGGCGGCGGATTGCGGACGTAGCCGCCCTTCGCGTAGAGCCGCGCCGCGCGCTCGATATCGGCCACCGACACGCCGCACCGCTCCGCCGCGATCTCCGGCGTCATCGCGCGCACGCTGGCGAGCCAGTCATCGTAGCCTTCGACCCGGTCGGTAATAAAGGGGACGGCATGGAGGTTTTCGCGCGTAATGACATTCGCCATCGCAAGCAGCGCGGTGGCTTCCGTGCCGGGATGCACCTGGAGCCAGACGGTTGCGACCTCACAGAGGTTATTCCACTCCGGGCAGATCATCACTATGCGCGCGTCCCGCGTGCGGACGGCGATATGGAGATCGTACGACAATACCGGATGCGTCTCCGGCATATTCGTGCCGACGAGCAGGAACATCTTGGCGTCAATCAGTTCCGCTTTGCTGTTCGTCACGCCTGTCTCGCCAAAGGCGGCAAGCATCGCCCGGTCCCCCGCCGCGTGTTGCTCGCGCCCGGCGACATCCACATGCGGGGAGGCCATCACGTCCCGCGTGAACTGCGCGAGGACGAAGGCATCTTCATTGGTGAGCGTCGGCGCTGACACGGCGGCAAACGAGCCATCCCGATAGGTGGGGAGGCGCTTCGCGACGAGCGTCAGCGCCTCTTCCCATGTCGCTTCGCGGAACGTCTCACCGGTGCGAATCAGCGGCGTTTCGAGGCGCACTGGGCTTTGCACGAAATCGTAGCCCCACCGCCCCTGCACGCAGGTATAGGAACGATTGACGCCATACTCGCGTGCTGAGCCGTTGGCACGTTTGATGTCGCCCTCGCGC
>JBPCPB010000114.1:0-15169 GCA_050999735.1 Thermomicrobiales bacterium
GTAATACGGCACGCGGTTACTGGCGACGGCGCGCGCGGTCTGCCGCCCACTCTTATTGATGCCGTCCACCTCTTCCGGCGGCATATCTTTCGCGACATGGATTTCGCCGGAGCGCAACGCCGCGACGCGCGTTGCCTGCTCGCCAATGATCTTCATCCGTACATTCTTGATCTGCGGCGCGCCGCCCCAGTATTGCTCGTTCGATTCAACGACGAAATCCTGATTGGGGGACCAGGACACGAACTTGTACGGGCCGGTGCCGTTCGCGGTCTTGAGAACACCGCCGGGGAGGGCATTTGCTTCGGTCCACTTCGGCGCGACCTGGCACATCGAGAAGCCGGTCATGCGCGAGAGGAGCGCCGGGTCCGGCTTCGCGGTGTGAACATTGACGGTGTATGGGTCCACGACATCCACCCGATCTATGACCGTGTAGGTCGAACGGGCGTCCGCGTTGTTCTTCGGGTCGAGCGGGCGCAGAATGCTGTACTTGACTGAATCCGCATTGAACGGCTCGCCGTTGTGGAAGGAGATGTTCTGCCGGAGCGTGAACTGCATCGTGTTATCGTCCAACCGCTTCCATGCGGTCGCGAGCAGTGGCGAAATCGTCTTGCCATCCCGCTCGACCTTAACGAGCGGTTCATAGACATGCCGCAGAATGCTCTCCGCAATCGTCGCGACATGGGTCTGCGGGTCAATCGCATGCGTGGTCAGTTGATTTGTGCCCCAGACGAGAACGAGTTCGCTCGGCTTATTGCCCTGCGGCTTGCCGGGCGGCGGGTTCTGGATGCTCGTCTTGACCTGCACGCCGACGGTGGAAACGGCGCCGAAGGTCGGTGTCGCGCCGCCGGTTGTCTGCGCGGCCGGGGTTGCGCCCGTAGTCGGTGTCGTGCCCGCCGCCGGGGTGCTACCCGCTGTGGTGGTCCCGCTCGCCTTCGTCGCGGCGCCAGTTGCGGTGGGGGCCGTGCTGGAACCGCCGCATGCCGCAAGGACGGCGCTCGCCGCCGCTGCCGCCGACCCAATCAGGAATCGCCGCCGATTCAGGGTACGCGTGTGCAGATGTTCGTGCTCAGTCATGCCATGCCTCCGATGGTTGTACGCCATTCCCAATGGACTGTCCCGCTCATGCTTCAGATGTGGGAAACTCAAGCACAGAGGACGCCGAGATCACAGAGAACACAGAGGGAAGAAGAATGGGAATCCCTCTTCTTCGCCGTATCTTCTTCTCTGTGCGCTCTGAGTCTTCTGTGTTCTCTGTGCTCAAATCGTCTCCCTCCGTATCTCAATACGCCAGTGTATGGAGCGCACTCGCGAGGACAGTGATCCCGGCGACGGCATCTTCAATCGTCGTGAATTCTTCCGGCGTGTGGCTGCGGCCGTCCTTGCTGCGGACGAAAAGCATTGCTACCTTACTACATGTCGCCATGATCTGGCTATCATGCCCCGCGCCGCTCTGCATCGTCATCGTCGGAATGCCCTGCTCTCGCGCAGCAGTTTCGAGTAACTGCACGGTTTCGGGGTCGCAGATGCAGGGCGGCGTGTCGCTTCGTACCTGCCATGTGACCGCAACATTTCGCTGCCTTGCAACGTCGCGGAAGAGACGTTCATGCCGTTCATACAGTTCCGTCCGCTTCGCCGGATCGGGATGCCGCGCGTCCACGCTGAAGATGACGCGCTCCGGCACGATGGCCGGGAAATTCGGCTCGGCGGCGATTCGGCCCACGGTCGTTACCGCCGGGCGACCCATCGCCAGCGCGTTCTCCCGCACGCCGAGGATGATCTCAGCGGCAGCGGCCATCGGATCGCGTCGGAGGTCCATCGGGAACGCGCCCGCGTGATCGGCTCGCCCATGAACCTCCACGGTGTAGCCGCGCAGCCCGGTGATCGCGCTAACAACCGCGACGGGCAACCCCGCTTCTTCCAGCAATGGCCCTTGCTCGATGTGCAGTTCGATGAAGGTCTCGATGTCGTCACGCGCCGCGTCGGGGATGCGCGCGGGATCGAGACCGACCGACCGCATGACATCCGCCATCGTCTCGTCGGCGTAACTGCGCATCGTCTCCGCTTCGTCCGGCGCGATGCGGCCAACGACGGCGCGCGAGGCCCAAAAGTTCGCGCGCGGGAAGCGGCTCGATTCCTCCTGGCAGAAGGAGACGACTTCCAGCGGCCGTTTCGGCAGGCCGAATTGCGCCTTGAGCGCCGTGATGGCGACGTACGCCGCGATCACGCCGAGCGCGCCATCGTAACGGCCACCGGGGGGTTGGGTATCAATGTGCGAGCCGGAGACGATTGCCGGGCCGCCCGCCGTCCCTTCCAGCCGCCCCCAGACAGAGCCGACCGCGTCCCAGCGCACCGCGAACCCGGCCTCTTCGCACCATCGCGCGATCATCTCCTGCGCCGCCGTCCACTCCGGCGTGTAGACCGCACGGCGCACGCCCGTCCCGTCGGACGCGCCGAATGCCGCCAGTGCGAAGACGCACTGCTCGACGAGCGCGGGATCAATCGGGACGCGCGATGTCACCAGAACGCTCCAAAATCTCTTCGCCGTACGCGAAAATGACCCGATGTCATCACGATATGGGTAACAGACGTGCTCATTCTATCAAATTGCCCGAAAATTTCCACGGGGTTAGGTCCCCGTTCCCGCTGTCTGATATGCATGCCGCAATTGGCGATAGCGCGCCGTCTTTGCCTCCGGGTCGAAGTAGAGGCGCGGAATTTCCATCGCGTTTCTACCGAAGAGAACGAATTCGAGCGCCGTTTCGCCGTCCACGCCCTGCTGGGCGTGAATGTCCTGCGGCGGGTGCGGGATGATCGCCGTGTCGCCGGGGCCGAGGATGCGCTCGGCGGAAAAGGTGATTTCCGCGTCTCCCTCGCCATCGCCGCTGTCGAGGCGACGATACTCCTGCACGCGATCTTTCCCGGCATAGACGGCGATTACGCCCCAGGTGCCGTGGTTGTGGATCGGTGTGTTCGTCTCTGGGGGAAAGCGGGCGCGTACGAGCGTCAATCCGGTTTCGTCCGTGTAAAGCGGGCGGGATTGCCGACCGAGGCCGTCATGAGCGTTGCCGAACTCCTCGTCCGTTTCCGTCAGTGCCGGTTCGGTCGTGATCGCTTTCATCCGCGCCGCGATCCGCGTGAGTCCCGCATCCGTTGGTCCTTCGTCCGCGAGAATTGCCTTCACGTCGGTGATGAATGCGTTAACGATGGTGTCCTTGTCCATGGAAACCTCACTCCCCTGCCCCCTCTCCTTTGCTCAGAAGCAAAGGAGAGGGGGAGCCGGATTACTCAGTCCTCAGTCCTTCGTCGTTACCACGCCATTGCGTAGCCGTCGCGACGCGGGTCCGCGCCACCCATGAGGGCGCCGCTCTCCTGATCCACCATCACGCCCTGGCCGCCGCCGACGAACATCGTCCAGTCGTCCAGCACCTGCACTTGATGACCAAGTTTTTCCAGTTCGGCGCGCACCTCGGCGGGGATGCGCCCCTCCATTGGCAGTTCCGTACCATTCGCGGTGCGGAAGCGGGGCGCTTCGATGGCCGCCTGGATGCTGAAGCCGTGATCCATGATATTGAGCATCATCTGTGGCGTCGTTTCCATGATGCCGAACGAACCGGGCGTACCGATCACCATGAAGAGTTTGCCGTCCTTCCAGACTTGGGCGGGGGCGAGGCACTGCTCGACGCGCTTGTGTGGGCCGATGGCATTCGGGCTTTCGGGGTCGAGGTCCATCCAGTAGGTGAAGTTATTGAGCGCAAGCCCCGTATTGCCGAAGACGACGCCGGAACCAAACGTGCCACCGAGCGTCTGGGTGACCGAGACGGCGTTGCCCTGCGCGTCCACGGCGTCGAAATGAGTGGTGCTTTGCGGCATCTTGTACGGATCGCCCGCGCGGATTTCGTCCTGCCGCTTCTTCGAGGTGTACCGATCTCCGCCCGCGATCCCCGCCTTCGTCGGGTTGATGAGGGAACGGCGATAGGCGGCGTACTCCTTCGAGAGCAAGCCCTCGGTCGGCGGATTCGGCGCGGGGGCATATTCGGCGCGGTCAGCGACGGCCAGTTTCATCGCCTCGGCGAGATGGTGGATGTATTGCGCGCTGTTCTGCCCCATCCCCGCCATGTCGAATCCCTCAACGATATTCAGGGTTTCGAGATATTGGATGCCGCTGCACGGCGGCGGTGGGCAGTAGACATCGTAGCCCCGGTAGGTGACGCCAATCGGCTCGACCCATTCGGGCGTGAAGTCATCCAAATCCTTCTGCGTCATCAGGCCGCCGTGCTCCTCAGAGAAGCGGACGATCTCCTTGCCGATCTCGCCCGTGTAGAAGGCGTCCATGCCCCCCTCGACAATGGTGCGGAAGGTGCGGGCGAGATTCGGCATCTTGAGAATCGCGCCCGCCTCCGGCGTGTGCCCCTCCGGCGCATACTGCTCGCGCGAGGTCTGCCATTGCAGCATATACGCCTCGCCGTTCTTGAAGAAGCGCGCGTTGTTGATCGAGAGCGGGAAGCCGCCCTCGGCGTACTCAATGGCAGGCTGAAAGACCGTCGCGCGGTCCATCGTGCCGTACTTCTCTAATGCCGTCAGCCAGCCGCCGAGCGCACCGGGGATGAGCGGCGAGAGGATGCCTTTCTGCTTGTCATCCTCGCTTTTATATTTGCCCAACTCGGCGGCGTACGGGCTGCGACCGTTGTAATCGAGGACGACCCGCTTTTTGCTTTTGGCGTCGTAGATAAACATGTAACCGACGCCGCCCGCCCCGGACATGTACGGCTCGACGACATTGAGCGCCGCCGCGATGGCGACAACCGCGTCAATCGCGTTGCCGCCCTGCATGAGCATCCGCTGCCCGGCCAGCGTCGCCAGATAATGCGCCGACGCGCACGCCCCCCGCCGCCCCATCACCACCGGCCGATGTGCCAACCCCTTGTTCGTCCACGCCATCGTACCCTCCTGGTAGTAGTCAGTAGCCAGTAGTCAGTAGTCAGAATGGCTACCATCCTACAAGGTGCTGACTGCATATGACACTCGTTACCCACTTCGCGTAACTACCAACTGACTACTGGCTACTGGCTACTTGTCAGCGCCGCGAGGTATACCGCGCTGCTTTGGGCGATCAGGCCCCAGGTGCCGACGCTGAAGAAGCGGACGCCGCGCGCATATTCGCGCGCCGCGTCCGCACCGGTGGGTGCGTTCATACCGACCGGTTTGCCCGCCGCCACGCCGAGGCGGATGATCTCAGCGATTGCTTCCTGTACGGCGGGATGATCGCGCTCGCCAGGGTGGCCCATGGACTGCGAGAGGTCTGAGGGGCCAATCGAGATCGTATCCAACCCTTCGACCGCGAGAATATCCGGCAGGTTGTCCACCGCACGGATGTCTTCGATCAGCGCATTGATGAGAATCATCGCATTCGCCGCCCGCGCGTAATCGCCCATCGGGCCACCAAGCCCGTACTCCGCCGCCCGGACACCGGCCAACCCCCGCGCGCCCATTGGATGATAGCGTGCCGCTCGCACTGCGCGTTCGGCATCGTCCCGCGTCGTCACCTGCGGGACAACAACACCCTGCGCGCCGGTATCGAGGTAGCGGAGGATTTCGTGCGGCGCATTCGTTGGCACGCGCACGATCGGCGTGATGCCGACGAGATGCGCCGCCCGCACGAGGTCTTCGCAGTCCTTGACAGTGATGTGCCCGTGCTCGGCGTCAATCAGCACATGATCCCACCCAGTCAGCCCGCAGACCTCGACGAGTGCCGCATCCGCGACGGGGATAATCGGCCCCGCGCTCCACCCGCCTGCTGCTAACGTCTCCTTCATCCTGTTCGGTCGCATTGAACCTCCGTTGATTCGAGCGCAGAGGACACAGAGAACGCAGAGAGCACAGAGGAAAGAAAAATGACTCACAGGAATAGTAGATGAGACGCCCGGTTCGGTTCTCCCCGCTTTCTCTTTCTCCGTCTCTGTGTTCTCTGTGTCCTTTGCGCGCTTTGCGCTATGTTTTCAATCCGCTATGGATGGGATGATCGTAAGGATGGGAGTGCGCCAAGCGAGGTAGAGACGGTCGAGATGATCGTGATGGTACTGTGGCCGTGCATGAGGCGTCAAGGGCGGACATGGAACAGGGTTTCATTACACGATCAGCCGTTTCAGCAGAACGCGGCGATCCACACCGGGTTGTCAGGATTTCTGCTCGGTGGGGAGCGGGACGGCGGGTTGATCGGCCCCGATGACCGGTTTAGCGCGCAGTTCATCCCAGTGGGTGTGCTCGACCGCACCGATGTCGCGGAGATGCGCCACATCATTGTAGGCGATGAGCCGCCAGCGCGGGGGCCTGTCGGGGCGGGCGCGCCGTTCCCAATGGGTGATCGAGGTATTATGGGTATGGAGATCGGCCGCCGGGACGGCCTGCGTATTCATGCCGAAGAAGCAAATCATCGAGCCGTCAATGATCCCGCCGTGGCAGATGATAACCACCGTCTTGCCGCCGTGTTCGTCCGCGATACGGTGCAGCGTCGTGCCGACGCGGAGGAGGAACTGGGCCCAGCTCTCGCCGCCGGGGGCGAGCGGGCGGTAGGGGTCGCGCTCGTAATCTGGCACGCCGTACCGCGCCGCGAACGCATCGAGCCGCATGCCGTCCGCCTCGCCGACGCGCATCTCCTGCACATCGTCCTCCCAGACAATCGGCAGGCCGAGCGCGGGGGCGATGATCTCCGCCGTCTGTCGGGCGCGCGGCAGGGTACTGGCGATCAGGACATCCGCAGCGATCTCCTGGCTTTCCGCAAGCCGGTCACGCAGCGCCTCCGCCTGCTGTATACCGAGCGGCGAGAGACCTGTGTCACCGCGCATCCCGCCCATGATCGGTTCGACATTCGTGATGGCCTCACCGTGGCGAATCAGATAGAGATGGGTCATTGCGTCGCTATCTCCCCTCATGTACCGTCAATGACACCGCGGGGCGGCGTCAGCCTTTCCATGAGTATATATGGCGACTCTTCTTTATAGGACTTACGCAGTTGACGATGTTTTCCTTGGTGGAGCAGGCTTAACCTGCTTCACCGGTATTTCCGCTCTGAACCGCGTAACTCCCATTCATTTACCCGGCGCTCAACCCGCGCGTCGTTGCACGGGGGCCATAGTGCTATTGTCGCATCCCCGCCGGGCAAAAGGAGCGTGCGTCACGCGGCGTGCCCGGACTGTAGGCAGTGTGTGACCGTTTCGTGACTGGTTGCCCCACGAGATCGTGCTTTTCACGGGTTATCGTAGCGGTGTGCCCCGGAGATGGCCGGGTACAGGCATCGGAAGTGCTGAGTTTCCGCTCAACTGCGTACGTCCTGATCCCATCGGACAGAAAAAAAGGAAAGGAGAATCATCATGGCTGAGTATCAACAGTCCACCGAGGACACCAAGACGAAGCGGGATGCGGTGGTGCGACCGAAGCGCCCGCTCAAGGTGGGGATCAACCTGCCGACCACGGAAGGCAGCATGGTCGGCAAGACCGCGCGGTGGGCAGACCTGTTCACCTTTGCGGAGCGGGCAGAATCGCTTGGCTTTGACTCCCTCTGGGTTCCCGATCATTTGCTCCTCACCTGGCAAGAGCAAACGCGAGGGATCTGGGAGTGTTGGTCGTTACTTTCGGCACTGGCCGCTGTGACCCATCGTGTGGAATTGGGGTCGCTCGTCGCCTGCACGACCTTCCGCAATCCGGCGCTCCTCGCGAAGATGGCTGACACGACCGATGAGATCAGCGGGGGACGCCTGATCGTTGGGCTTGGCGCCGGATGGGATGGATCTGAGAACCAAGCGTTCGATCTGAAGAGCGACCATCGCGTGGACCGCTTCGAGGAAGCACTGCGGATCATCGTCCCTCTGCTGCGCACAGGGCGAGTTGACTTTGCAGGCACGTATTACCAGGTGCGGGAGTGTGAACTGCGGCCACGCGGGCCGAGGCCCGGGGGCCCGCCGATCTTGATCGGGGCCAAGGGCCCGCGCATGCTGCGCCTCGCGGCGACCTACGCTGACCGCTGGAATGCCGAAGGACCAATGCGTCGGCCTGAGGACATCATGCCGTTCCGCGCGTCGGGTGATGCCGCCTGTGCGGAAGTCGGGCGCGATCCCGCCACGCTGGAGCGCAGCGCTTCCGTGGTGGTCAACCTTCCGATGGCGCAAGCCCAGAACGAGCAGCACTTATCTGCACAAGGGAAGCAGCCGGGGCCAACATCACCTGAGGAGATCGCCGAGACACTCCGTGGCTATGCGCGCGAGGGTCTGGCGCATGTCCAGCTCTGGCTGACTCCGAACACCCTCAGCAGTCTTGAGTGGTTCAAGGCAGTTCTCGACCTGCTGGACCACGGTGAAGCGTGATGTCAACGGAAAGAAAGGAGAGAACACATGGCGACCATCATTTCCAGAGAACAGCTTCTCAATGGCAACCTGTTTCAAGGAGGTACCTATGGAGGCGTTCCCATTTCGTTTTTCTGGATGCAGCTCGCCCCTGGCGAAGGTCCGAATCTGCACGTCCACCCGTATGAAGAGGTCTTTGTGATCCAGGAGGGTCACGCCACTTTTACCCTGGGTGAGAGTACCGTAGAAGTCGATGCGGGAAACATCGTGATCGGGCCGGCCGGTGTGCCCCACAAGTTCATCAATTCCGGCAAGGGGCTCCTTCGAACGATCAATATTCACCCGAGCCCAGGAACCATCGGAAAGGGGCTTGAGGATTGAACCAGATAACGGCACGCGCGTGGCGACAAGGAAATCAATGGAGTCGGTCGGAGTGCAGCGGGGTTTGTTCATGCCGTTACTCTATCCGCTCGCAATCCTTCCGCTCAACTGCGTAAGTCCTACTTTACCGATGTGGCGGATATTTTGGTGTACGAAATATGCACCGTGTTACCGTCTCAATGAGGTCGGAGCGTTGCCCGCCGATTTACGTTGCCTGCGGTACCGCAGCAAACCGCCCGCGATCAGCATCCCGCCGACGACGATCAACGCGATTGTCGCGCCCCACGCCAGCCAATGGCTGGGCGAGGCAATGCGAGCGGTCGAAGCAGCGGATGGATCGGAAACAGTCGCGCCTGCGAGCGTGCCCGCGAGGCGCACGCCATCTTCGGTCAGGATGCTTCACAGGGCCTGCTCGCCGCCCGCCGACGCATAATACCAGTGGCCGTCGTATTCGGAGGAACCATTGATGATACCGACGTAATAGACAAATCCACGCCCGCCCGCCGGATCGGGATAGTACCGCACGCGATCGAAACTGTCGCGCTCGATCGCGTAGCCAGGGCCGACTACGGGTGGCGCGGGGATCGTCGTCGGAACTTGTTCCAGTTGTGCGGTGCCAAGGAGCGTGAGGCGTGAGGGATCGGTGATGTCCACCCGCCCCGGTAGCCCCGGGCCGTAGATCATCACATGCGTGGGAATGCCCTTGGCCAGAATGGTGCATGGTGTCAGGAGCAGGAGCGCGAGCAGTGAGAGTGGCAGCAAGCGGCGCATCATACGATCACCCTCCCATCACCGCGAGCGAAGCGGCAATCTGTTGGACTTCCTCGGCGGTCAATCCTTCGGCGTAGATCAGATAGAAAACCTTGTCCCGCGCAACCTTCTCCCCCGGCGGCTGCCAGTTGCCCGGCTCCTCCCACGAAAGCCAGACTCGCCCGTCGTTCTTCGGATCGTTGACCTGAAGTGTCGCGGGTTGGCCGCGCACCGTCACTTGCGCGCGCGTGCCGCGAGGATCGGGGGGCGGGAGTTGGTAGGGATAGACTCCAATCTGGAGTCGCTTGCCCGAGTCGGAATACTGGGAATAAACGACCTCAAATGTGCCTTGCCCGATGTTCCGCGCTTCCATCTGCCGGAGTTCGGGCGGCAAAGCACCGGGCCGCAGCCCTGGCGACACGCTCTGCTTAACGCCATCACGAACGCCATTCCAGACATCATCCGCCTGTGCAACGGGCACGGTGAGGAATCGCAGCGATTGCGCGATGGAGCGGAGATGAACGACATCCCCATGCAGCACCAGCAGGTTATAGGTTCCCGACTGAAACGTGACCGGTTGCGGTTCCGGCACCATCAGCGTGGCATCGGCTGGTGACATTCCGCTCGCGTCCGCGGAGGGGCGGATCAGGCAGGTTTCCTGCCCCTCGATCCGGGATAGTTCGATGGTCGGGCGGTCGCCGTACCGCGTCCTGTCGAGAGTGGAAAATGAGGGGCAGGCCGGGTCCGAGACGTGGGCGATCTCGATGTCGAAGAAACCGTCCGCCCCTTCATAGCGCTCAGGCATGACCGCTTTCGACTCCTTTTTCTGCCACTGCGCGGGATACGGGAAGGTCACGTTGAACAGCGGGTTCGTGTACGGAATCCAGCCCGTCGAGCGCTGCGTCGGCGCCGGGGTGGCGGTGGGCAAGGTTGAGGTGGGGGCGGACGTGGCGAACCGTGCGGGAGGAGGCGTCGCCGCGTTTGTTTCCGAGATGGTGACGAGGGGACTGAGAGCAGTAATGATCCAACGACTCCCCTGTTGTTGTAGCGTGGCGCTTTGTTCCTTCATGAAGGTATGGAGAGCGGTCGCCGCAGTATCCTTCTCCGCGATGCCTACCCGGATGTGGACGCTGCCATCCGGCGCGCGATCCGCCGTGATAATGCCGTATCCCTGCCATTGGGCGTTGCTGGCGGGCAACATCGTGTTGTAGTCAATCGTGCGCGTATCGCCATTGAGATAGCCGAACGCCTGTTGCGGGTCACGGGCGATGCGCGCCTCCATGAACTCCTTAAAGGTGGAGAGCGCCGTATCGAAGTCCGCGCCCGCGAAGGATTGCGACCCTTGTTGTTCATGCGAGAGCAGCGGCGGATCGGGCGGTTGCTGCATGAGGCGAAGCGAATCCGCGATCGTCTGTATCTCGACGGCGGAAAGGCCTGTAGCGGTGACGAATGAGACGTAATGGCTCACGGCAGCCGGATCGTTCGGCGCGGCGATCTCATTCCAGGTCAGCGAGAGATGCCCATCCGTGGTCGTCGTGAGCGTTCCCTGATGCCCGTGTACCGTTACCGGCTGTGACGTACCGGGCGGGGGCACGAACGGCCCGATACCGATGCTGAGGCGCTTGCCGGGGCCGTCGTAATCCACCTGATAGGAGTTGTGCTGGCCGTTCACGATGCCTTGCGCGCCCTGCACGGTCGTAAAGTCGCCCGGTGTCATCCCCGATTCCCAGACTTCGAGCAGCCCCCGCGTGTCGAGCGCGACGGTATTCCAGACGGCATCCGCCTTCGCCACGGGGAACTGCAGGAACCGCACTGTCTGCGCGACGGTGCGGAAATGCAACATGTCCACTCGTAGGCTGAGGTACGCATGCGCGGGACTGGTAGGGAGGCGGAAAGGCTGTGGCGCCTGGACGATCAGGGCGGCGAACCCGCCGTGCGGATCTTGCTGATCGGCAGAGGGGAAGATGAGGCACGCCGGTTGCCCCTGCACAGCCCAGTGCTCGATCCGTGGCGCCGTTCCGTAGGAATGGTGCGATTCATCGGCATTGCTCTGGCAGACGGCATCGAGCGATGCGCCGTCCAATCCAGAGAGCGAGAGGAAATAATATCCGAGCCGGTTCTGCGAATTTGTTGATTCGAATGAGATGAGGTCGCTGTTGTTTCGCTGGTACCAACCCGCCGGAAATTTGAGCGTCGCATTGAGATCCGCGTTTGCGAAGGTCTGTTGGTTGTCCGCAGTCGTGGTCGGCGTCACGAGCGCCGCAGCGTTCAATGCCATGCTGGTTGACGCTGATTGGCGGTGGTTCTGTGCCGTGTTCCGGATCGCTGCCGCGACCGCGCCAATAAAGAGCAGCAGCACAACGAGCGCGATACGTACCGTGAGTCGGGATGCCTGCGTCGCGCGTTGCTGCCAGCGGGCGCGGCGAGAATGTGCGGGAAGTTGCGCGCGCACGCGATCCGCGACCGGGAGCCACGGCGCGGCCTGAAGGAATGTGTGCAGCAATTCCTGATCCCGCTGGAATGCCTTGGAGAGATCGCGGCATTGCGGGCATCTATCGAGGTGCGCGCGGACGCGTTCCATCGCTTCCGGCGGCAGTTCGTTGTCGAGTAGTGTGGGAATCATCCGCCTGATGTGCCGGCAATTCATCTCACCGATCCTCCGTTGAATTGTCCTCGTGATAGCGTTGTCGAAATTCCTGCCGCGCGCGCGAAAGGCGCGTCCGCGCGGCAGCGGGCGAGCAGCCGAGTTGCGCGCCGATCTCATCGGCGGAAAAGCCCGCGGCTTTCAGGAGCAGGCACGCGCGCTCCTTCGCATCCATCTGCAGCAATACCGCCTCGACCGGCTCGCGAACTGCATACCGGTCAGTTTGATCGGGCACACTGGGTTGATAGTTGGCACGCAAACGCGAAAGCGGTATCCACGTCAGCAATCTCCTGCGCCGAAGATGCATAAAGGCATGGTTCGTCGCGATGCGGTAGAGCCAGGCGGAGAGGCTGGTGATCTCGATCTGTGGCAGCGCGCGGAACGCGGAAAGAAACGTTTCCTGGGTCAGGTCGCGGGCCAATTCGACATCACCGATCATCCCATAAAGATACCGAGCAATCGGCGCTTCGTGGGTAGCGACAATAGCGTCGAACATCGCCGCCATGTCCGTATCGCGTGCTTGCCCCACGATCCGCGCCCCATTCGCGATCTCCCTCACCATGCGCACCTCCATATCATTCAAGATGCATGAGACGTGCAAACGTTACAAGGAGAAGATCGTGGAGAGGAGCGGAGACCGCCAGGCGATTGCCCTGGCGGTTCCAAGGTGCCGCCGAAAGATGCGCGCGGTATCGCCGCTTCGTTCCGTCTGTCATCGTTGAAGGTCTGCATTAGCATCGCGGTCGCCACGGCAAGTCAACCACTGATATGACCGATGGTGACGAAGCGTCGCGGAGGGCGTTGACGATTGCCAGTTTCCGTGTATGCTTCATGCTATATCTGGGAGCACAGACAGGTCATACTATTGGGGCAGTGCGCGCACTTTCACCGCCGCCCTCCCCGGATACCGATGCATCGTTCCATGGAAGTATCCCTCGGTTTAGCCAAAGGAGTGTGGCAGTGGAAATGCGGGAACAGAGCGGTCTTCGTGGCCGTCGGTTGACACGGCGTGGATTCCTCGGAGGGCTTGCGGCGAGCGCGGCAGCAGCGATCCTTGCGGCGTGCGGCGGCAGCAAGGCGACCGAGGCGCCGAAGGCAACCGCGGGCGTTGCCGCGACGACCGCACCGGCGGCAACGACGGGCAGCGCGGCCACAACGGGCGGGGCGACAACCGCCGCCAGCGCCATCGCGGGCAGCACGCCACAAGCGGCGGCATCCCCGGTGGCGCTAGCGGATGCTGGTTCGCTGACGATGCTTTCCACGCAATTCTCACCGATTGACCAGGCGGAGAAGTTCCGCAAGACGATCCTCGCCAACTTCAAGGGCAAGGTAGATTTCCTGCCGCAGGATTACGGGCCATACAATGACCGTGTCCGCGCCGAAACGCAGGCCAATAAGGTAACGGTCAGCGTCCTCGGTGGACTACACGGCGATCTCGTCCCCTTCGCGAATGATGGCCTGCTCCAGGACTTGACGCCGCTTCTCGCCAAGCTCGGCGATCGCGGCTTCCCGAAATCCTTCCTCGACCTCGCGAAGGTCGGCACGCCGGATAAGACTTTCTATATTCCCTGGATGCAGGCGACGTACATCATGGCGGCGAACAAGAAGGCGCTGCAATACCTGCCGCAGGGTGCGAAGCCGGAGACGCTCACCTACGCCCAACTGAAGGATTGGGGCGCGGCGATGCAGAAGGGGTCCGGCCAGCGGCGCATTGGCTTCCCGGCCGGGCCGACGGGGCTAATCCACCGCTTCTTCCAGGGCTACCTCTATCCCTCGTATACGGGCACCACGGCCGTCGGCTTCAAGACGCCCGAAGCGGTGCAGATGTGGAACGACTTCAAGGAGATCTGGCAGTACACGAACCCCGGCTCGACCAACTACGCGAACTCCGGCGAGCCGCTCCTGTCCGAGGAGATCTGGGTTGGTTGGGACCATATCGCGGGGCTTCTGAACGCACTCCAGACCCGCCCGAACGACTTCATCGCCTTCCCGGCGCCGATCGGGCCGAAGGGACGCGGCTTCATGCCGGTACTCGCCGGATTCGCCATCCCAAAGGGCGCGCCGAACCAGCAAGGCGCGGAACTGCTGATCAACTACCTGACACAGGCACCGCAGCAGATAAGCACGGCCAAGGAAGAGGGTTTCTTCCCCGTGACCAACGCGACGGTCCCGGCTGATCTCTCCGCCGGCGTCAAGCTGGAGGCAGATGCGATTCAGATGCAATCCACCGGTTCGGGCGGGATCACGACGCTCCTGCCCGTCGGGCTCGGCGCCAAGAACGGCGACTACAGCAAGGTCTACTTCGATTCCTTCCAACGCATCATCGTCAAGAACGAGCCGGTGCAGACGGTGCTGGAGGATGAGGCGAAGATCATGCAGGGTATCTTCAACGACACGAAGGCGCCGTGCTGGGCGCCCGACCCGATGGGCGCAGGCGTATGCATGGTCAAGTAGCCACGGGCGAGCGGGCGATGGCGACCCCGGCGCGGCGGGGTCGCCGCGCCGGAGGGTCCGGCACGTCGTTGCCCGTCTATTTGCTTCTCGCTCCCGCCGTGATCTTCCTCGCGGTTTTCGTCGTCTGGCCGATGTTCCAGGCGCTCTTTCTGTCCGTGCGTGGGGAGCATGGCGGCTTCACGACGGCGAACTTTCAGCGCATGACGGGGGACACCTACTTCTGGCCGGCGGTCAAGTACACGGTGCTTCTCATCATCGTCATTCTGCCATGCCAATTGGTGCTCGCGCTGGCGATGGCCTTGCTGTTGCAAGCCGACCTGAAGGGCAAAGGGTTCTTCCTCTATGTTTGGGCGATCCCGCTGGCAATCTCCGACCTCGCCGCCGGGATCGTCTGGCTCTCTATCTTCGCCCCGAACGGCTTCCTTAATTCGATCTGGTACGGGCTGGGCTTCGAGAAAAACCCCTTCCCGTTCCTGACCATCGAACACCCGGTCAGTCAGTTCCTCTGCATCGTGATCGCGGAGATGTGGCGCGCGACTTCGCTGGTCATGATTATCCTCCTCGCCGGTATCCAGTTGATCCCGAAGGATTACGGCGAGGCGGC
>JBPCPB010000075.1:0-20115 GCA_050999735.1 Thermomicrobiales bacterium
ACATCGCTGTTGCTATGATCTACGATTTAGCCGTGACTAAACCTCCTCTGTAAGGAGCAGTGATGTCGGAGTTGGTTCCCTCTCAATCTGAACAAGATTACCTGAAGGCGATCTATCATCTGACGCAGGGGGAGGCGAAGGAGCGGACGGGGCCGGCCGCGCTGGCGGAATGGCTCGGCTTCTCGTGCGCGTCGGCGACGAACATGGTGAAGAAACTGGCGGAGCGCGGCCTCGTCACGCACAGCCCGTATCACGGTGTCGCGTTGACGGAGACGGGTGAGAAGGTTGCATTGGAAGTGCTGCGGCATCACCGGCTGCTGGAAACGTACCTGAGCGAGCGGCTCGGCGTGCCGTGGGAGCAGGTCCACGCGGAGGCGGATCGCCTCGAACACGCGCTTTCGGAGGACCTCGAAGCCCGGCTCGATGCCGCGCTCGGCTATCCAACGACCGACCCGCACGGCGCGCCGATCCCAACGAAGGAGGGCCGCATCGCTACGATGGCGACGCAGCGGCTCTGGCATGTCGCGCCGGGCAGCACGGTGATCGTCGCGGAAGTGGCGGATGAGGATGCCACACTCCTCACCTACGTCGCCGATCTCGGCCTCGTGCCGGGCGCGACGGTGAACGTGCTGGCGAAAGCGCCCTTCGATGGTCCGCTCCATATTCGTGTCAACGGCAATGAATACGCGCTCGGTGAGACAGTGATGCGCGCGGTGTCGGTTGGCATTCCCTAATCTCCTGCTCCCTTCTCCATACTGCCCAAAGGGCGCCCGAAAGGGGAGAGACCGAAAAGAAATGTAATCATAGATAACGTCCTGAATGCGAAAGAACGATGGCAATGGAGGATAGATTATGTTGAAACCTGAACCGATTGTGGAACGGGAGCAAGCGGTGGAAGTGATGGCGGCGCGCTCGGATCGCCGTTACGCGGGCGAGACGATCAAGGGCCACCTCGACACGGGGACGATTAACGCGGGGGCGAGTGTGTTGGCAGGCACCAGCACGAAGCGTGGATTGGCGCGCATCCTCCCTTTTCTCGGCCCCGCCTTTATCGCCTGCGTTGCCTACGTTGACCCCGGCAACTTCGCCACGAACATTCAGGGCGGCGCACAGTTCGGTTACCTGCTCGTTTGGGTGATCGTTGCCGCGAATCTGATGGCGATGCTCATCCAGGGTCTGTCCGCCAAACTCGGCATCGCCACCGGCCTCAATCTCGCCGAGATGGTCCGCGAGCATTTCCCTCCCTCGGTGACGTGGGGGTTATGGGGGGTGCAGGAAGTCGTCGCGATGGCGATTGACCTGGCGGAGTTTCTCGGCGCGGCGATCGGTTTGAACATTCTCTTCCACATCCCGCTCCTCGCCGCTGGCGTGATTACCGGCGTGATCACCTTCCTGATCCTCGGCCTGCAACAGTACGGGTTCCGCCCCATCGAGGCGGTCATCACGGTGCTCGTCGGAGCAATCGCGCTCTGCTATGTGGTGGAGACCTTCATTGTCAAGCCGAGCATCGGCGGAATCGTTGGCAGTTTCACGCCGCCGACGTTCAACGGCACGGCCAGCATCGTCCTCGCGGTCGGTATCCTCGGCGCGACGGTGATGCCCCACGTCGTCTACCTGCACTCATCCCTTACCCAAGGGCGCATCGTTGCCGATAAGGGTGATCGCGCGCGCAGGCTTTTCCGCTTCAACACGATTGACATCATCATCGCCATGTCCATCGCTGGCTTCGTCAATGTGGCGATGCTCGTTATGGCAGCGGGCACTTTTTGGGCCCACGGCCTGGGGGATAATGTTGCAAACGCGGACAACCTGATCACCGAAGCGTACAAGACGCTGACGCCCCTCCTTGGTGGCGGGGCGAGTATCGTCTTCGGCCTCTCGCTCCTGGCGTCGGGCATCTCCTCGTCCGCGGTCGGGACGATGGCCGGGCAGGTAATTATGCAGGGGTTCATCCAGCGACAGATCCCGGTCTGGCTGCGGCGGGCGGTGACGATGATCCCCGCGCTGGTCGTGATCGCGCTCAATGTGAACCCAACCAAGGCGCTCATCTACAGCCAGGTTGGTGTCTCGTTCGGGCTCCCGTTCGCGCTGATTCCACTCGTGATCTTCACACGGCGCAAGGACCTGATGGGCGCGCTCGTCAACCGGCGCGTGACGACCTGGCTGACATATGCCGTGATCGGGGCGATTGTCGTTCTCAACATTTTCCTGCTTTATCAGACAATCCCGACGCTCTTCGGCAGCGGAGGATAAATCAGCATGTTCACGCATCTGCTCGTCCCGCTCGACGGCTCCGGGTTGGCGGAAACGACGCTTCCGTATGTCCGCACTTTGGCGCACGGCTCCGGTGACCGGGCGCACGTCACACTCCTGCATCTGATCGAACGGGGCGCACCCTCGTCCGTGCATGGCGCGCGCCACCTGAAGACGGTACCGGAGGCTGAGTCGTATCTCAATGAGATCGCCGAGCGGTTCCGTGCCGAGGGAATCACCATAGATACACATATAGACACGAACGAGGGCAATGACACGGCGGGCCGCATCGAGG
The DNA here is from genome assembly GCA_050999735.1 of Thermomicrobiales bacterium. Lineage (GTDB taxonomy): Bacteria > Chloroflexota > Chloroflexia > Thermomicrobiales > JALYUS01 > JALYUS01. Next base: position 2,549 of record JBPCPB010000075.1, read on the forward strand.
ATCACGCGGCGGAGATGCAGGCGGATCTCGTCGTCCTCTGCGCGCATGGTCGGAGCGGTCTGGGGCGCTGGCTCTTCGGCAGCATCGCCCAGAAGGTCCTCGCTGTCGGCATCGCGCCGGTGCTGATGGTCCTGCCAACCGCCGGGACTGAGCCGCGCCCGCCGATGCTGAAGCAGATCCTCCTCCCGCTCGATGGCACGCCGGACGCCGAAACCGCCCTCCCACTCGCGGCGAACCTCGCGCAGGCGATGGGCGGCGTCATGCATCTCGTCCTCGTTGTGCCGACCGTCGGCACGCTCTCCGGCGCGATGTCCAGTATCGCCCGCTTCAACCCAAAGGTGACAGCGGAGTTGCTGGAGAGCGCGGGCAGCGATGCGGTTATCTATCTGCGTGATCTCGCAAGTATATTGGCTGCGCAAGGCGTCGCGGTCGAAACAAGTATCGCGCGGGACGATCCCGCGACCGCGATCGTCGAGCAGGCGAAGCGCGTCCGCGCGGACCTCATCGTGATGGCGACGCATGGCCGCGCGGGGATGGGCGGCGCATGGGCGGGCAGCGTGAGCAATAAAGTCCTCGCCCGCTCCCCCGGCCCCTTTCTGCTCATTCGCGCGCCGGGTTCGCCACAGACGATTGCGTAGGAGCCGCCTGTATCCCGCACCGCAAAGAGGAGCGAGCCTCAGGATCACTCCCTGGGCGGCACATGCCCTACCGCCATGACGCTCCCCTCGCAGGAGTACAAATCGGGGTGATTGACGAGCCTCTTACGCGTCTTTTGGCTCACCCGCCACGAAGAAGGGGACGAGAAAGATGACATCTATTGTCTCTCTTTTCTCTTTTTCCCTCTTCGTGCTCTTCGTGCCTTCGTGGTTTACATCCCCATGCTGCTATGGGCGGTTTGGAAGCGGGCGATGGCGGCGCGGTCTATGGTGACGCCGAGGCCGGGGCCGGTCGGAACGGTGACGGCGCCCGCGGCATAGACGGGCGGGTTGGTGACGATCTGGTCGCGGAGCGGATTCGGCGTGTTGTCCCATTCGACGAGGAGCGGGTCCACATCGGCGTCGGCGGATTTCGTTGGCATCCAACCGAGGAAGTGCATCGCCGTCGCCTGCGCGATGCCGGTACCCCAGACGTGCGCCCAGCAGCGGACATTCCAGGTACGGGCGAGATCGGCGATGGCGCGCCCTTCCGAAAGACCGCCGCACAGACAGAGATCGGGTTGGAGGATGTCCGCCGCGCGCCGTTCGAGCAGATCGCGGAAGCCAAAGCGGGTGTACGCCAACTCGCCCCCCGCAACGGGGATCAGCTGCCGCTCGCGCACCTCGCGGTAGCCGGCAATATCCTCCGGCGAAACCGGCTCCTCAAACCAGGCAATGTCGTACGGCGCAATGCGACGCCCCAGTTCGCTTGCCTGCACCGGCGTATACGCATGGTTCGCGTCCACCGCGAGCGCGACATCCGGGCCAATCGCCGCGCGGACGGCGCGCACCGCTTCGACATCGAGCGCGATGCCGAAGCCGACTTTCATCTTAACGACGCGGAATCCCCGCGCCACGTATCCGACCGCCTCGGCGGGAAGCGCCGCAATCCAGTCGTCGCCCGGCTGGCGGTAGAGGCCGGTGGCGTATGCCTGCACCTGCCTCCGGGCGAGGCCGCCGAGAAGGCGATGCACCGGCTGGCCGCACTCCTTGCCGACGATGTCCCAGAGCGCGATATCGAGCGCGCTGAGCGCCCCGACGATGAAGCCACGCTGCCCGGCATCAATCGTCGCGTTGTATGTCGCCTGCCAGAGAACCTCGCGATCCCACGGATTCGCGCCGAGGAAGTGCGGCGCGAGTAATTCGGCGATGATCGTCGTATAGATGACAGGCGGCGCTTGGCAATAAATCTCGCCCCACCCCTCGATACCGTCGTCAGTCTCAATACGGACAAGCACCGCCCGCCGCTTTGTCACCCACGCTTGCGACCACGCGAACGGCGTCGCGAGCGGCGCTTCCAGCCCAAATGTCTCAATCGTGGCGATCTTCATGTGGCGAGAGTAACAAGTGAAAAGTCGAAAGTCAAAAGCAAATCCATCCACGGATGCGTCTCAAAGTTAACCTCCACTTTACATCTGAAACGCGACCGCAGAGCGGCCCGTGTTCTCACAAGAGATGGCGTTCTGGCAGCGAGGTCTGTACTGCCACTCGGAGATGGGCCATACAAATGGAGGATCGGATCATGAATGAGCAATCCATACCATGCCTCTCACGAAGAGTCGGGCGGCGCGCACTCCTGCAACTCGGCGCCGCAACGGTCGCCGTCGCAGCGCTCGACGCATGCAGCCGATTCCCTTCCGCCTCGGGCACGACTGCCCCTGTCCCGTCCGCTTCCGGGAGCACATCGGCGGTGGGGTCGGTCGCTCCAACGATCGCCAGCGGCAGCGCCGCCGTGACGACGCCGTCGGCCACGAGGTCGGCTGCCACCAGTGTCGCTCCGGCGAGCGTGACGAGCGCGGTGGCGGGGAGCCGCCCGAACATCATCTTCATCAATACGGACGATCTCGATACAGCCTCCCTGCCCACCATGCCAAAATTGAAATCCCTGATGACTGATCAGGGGACAACCTGCTCGAACTTCTTCGTCACCGTCTCGCTCTGCTGCCCGTCGCGCAGTACGTTCCTACGCGGGCAATACGCGCATAATACCCAAGTCCTGACAAACGGCGGCGACAACGGCGGCTTCGCGCGGGCGCACGCGCTCGGCATCGAGAACTCGACGGTCGCGACGTGGCTTCAGGCGGCGGGCTACCACACGGGATTGATGGGCAAGTACCTCAACGGCTATCCGAGCAAGGATGTGCCCGAGACGTACATCCCACCCGGCTGGAACGAGTGGTCCAGCCCGGTCGAAGGCAACGCCTACAGCGAGTTCGGCTACAAGATGAACGAGAACGGCAAGGTCGTCGCGTACGGCAATACCCCGCAGGATTACATGACGGACGTGCTCTCCGGCAAGGCGGCGGATTTCATCAAGCGCGCCGCTGGCGCTCCCGCGCCCTTCTTCCTCTACATCGCGACCTACGCGCCACACCAGCCCGCGACGCCCGCGCCAAAGTACGCCAATGCCTTCCCGGATGCGAAAGCACCCCATCCTCCCTCCTACAATGAGCAGGATGTGAGCGACAAGCCCCAGTGGATACAGCACTTGCCACTTCTGAGCGACAAAGAGCAGGCGCAACTCGACGAGATATACCGGAAGCGGATCGAGACTTTGCAGTCCGTGGACGACCTGCTGGAGAACGTCGTCAACACGCTGCAAGCGACGGGCAAACTCGACAACACATACATCGTCTTCTCCTCAGACAATGGCTTCCATCTCGGCGAGCACCGGGAAGCAGCAGGGAAGCAGGCGCCGTATGAGGGGGACATCCGTCTGCCGCTGATCGTCCGCGGGCCGGGGATCGCGGCGGGAAAGACGATGGACCAACTCGTCGGCAATGTGGACTTCGCGCCGACCTTCGCACAGTGGGCGGGCGCGAGTGTGCCGGATTTCGTGGACGGCCGCTCGTTCGCGCCGCTCCTCACCGGGGCCACGCCGGATGCATGGCGACAGGCGTTCCTGATCGAACACTTCAGCCAGGCGGGTGCCGTGAAGAGTAAGGGAAAAAACGGCAAGCAAGGGAAGAATGGCAAGAACGGCAAGCATGGTACCGCGCAGCCTGCGGCTACCGCCCAAGCCACCCCCGGCGTCACGATTGGCAGCGCCGCTGCGGGAAAGAGCCAGCGCGCGAAGGGAACACGCGCCGTCGGGAGCGCCGCCGCAGTCTCCGGCACGAGCGCGCCGAAGGCCACGAGCGGGAACAAAGGGATCCCCGAATTCCACGGCCTGCGCGCGAAGGCCTACGTCTACGTGGAGTACGTGACGAAGGAGCGGGAACTCTACGACCTGACGAAGGACCCGGACGAGTTGCAGAACATCGCCGGGAGTGCGGACTCCGCGCTCCTCGCACAACTGGCGGCGCGACTCGCGGACCTGCAAAAAGGCGCGGGCGCGACCCTGCGCACCGCTGAACAACAGCCAATGCCTTCGGTACACTGAGAAGCGGGGTGAGGTTCCCCGGTGGAGAGAAAGAGCACGAACGTGATCGAGGCGATACATCCTGACGCACCCGGCTCGCCCCCACAACCGGGGATGGTCTGGGTGCCCGGTGGCGCCTTCCGGATGGGCGATGACCGCTTCTATCCAGAGGAAGCGCCGATCCATCCGGTGACGGTGGGCGGCTTCTGGATGGATGCGTACACGGTCACGAACGCGCGGTTCCGCCGCTTCGTCGAGGTGACGGGGTACGTTACCGTCGCGGAGCGCCCGCTCAATCTGGCCGAGTATCCGGATGCCGACCCGGCGCTGCTCCGACCCGGCTCGCTCGTCTTCCATAGGACGGCGGGGCCGGTGGACCTGGGCGACTACACGAACTGGTGGGCGTACACCCCCGGCGCGCACTGGCGGCGACCGTATGGCCCGCGATCGTCGATTGCGGGCAAAGCGCAGCATCCCGTCGTCCATATCGCCCACGAAGATGCGGAAGCGTACGCGCGCTGGGCAGGCAAGGCGCTCCCGACCGAGACGGAATGGGAGTTCGCGGCGCGTGGCGGGCTGGACGGCGCGGTCTAAGCATAGGGCGAAACGTTTGCGCCGGATGGCAGGATGATGGCGAACACCTGGCAGGGCCGCTTCCCGTGGGAGAATCTGCTGACGGACGGGTTCGAGGCGACCGCACCTGTCGGCTCGTTTCCGCCGAACGGGTACGGACTGTACGACATGGGCGGCAATGTCTGGCAATGGACGGCGGACGGGTTCGCGCCGCGCCACATGAACGATGCCCCATCATCCTGCTGCGTCCCCGTCAATCCGCGCGGTGGCGCGGCGGAGGCGAGTGACGATCCCACGAACCCACACGCCCACATCCCGCGCAAGGTAATCAAGGGCGGATCGCATCTCTGCGCGCCAAACTACTGCCTGCGGTATCGCCCCGCCGCGCGTCAGGCGGAGGCGGTTGATTCTTCGACCTGCCATCTCGGCTTCCGCTGCGTCGTCCGCCCGAGCGAGAATCGCGTCGCGATGGCGCGGATGCGTGCTGCTGAAATGCCTGGGTGAGCGAGAGTCAATCGGTTACGACAGTGCATGGTCCGCGTCGGATGTACCGGAAAACGTTTTACTAGCGACCCGCTACCTGTTACTCCGTCAGCGCGCCTGACCGGGAGGCGGGTCGGGGCGGGGCGGTCGGACGACGCGGATCAAATCGGCGTGGAATGCACCGGCGCTATCGCGATGGCCGAGGATGGTCACGCGGTCGCCACGATGGATGTCAGACGCCTTGATGTTCTTGCCGTTCATACGGGTCGTCGTCTTTGAGTCAATCGTGACAATCGCCAGCTTCTTTGCCCGCGTATAGACGATGAGCCGGCCCGGAGTGGCGCGAGTAATCACGCCGATCATGCCACTTTGTGCCTGCGAAATCGGGCCGATGAACTGTTGCGGCCCGATGAACGGCGGTTGCACGCCCGGCTGTGCCGTCCCGATGCGTGGTACGAACGGAATCGGCTCGCTCGGCGCCGCGCGACGCGCCAGCGCCACGCCCGTCGGCACCCCGAGGAGGAGTACGATCACCGGCGCCGTGATGAGGAGAGTCCGCAGCCACCGCTTCACTGCACCGCTCCCGTCGCCCTCTGCGGGGTCAATCCGGTTGGCGGTTGCGACGGCGCGCGGCGGCGCAGGAGCGCGATCGTCGTCACGAGCCAGGCCACGAGCGCCGCAATCAGCAGGAGCAGATGCAGCCACGGCATGTGCTCCGTGAAGGCGCTCCAGAAGAGACCGGGCGATTGCCGCGCGAGGTCGAAATCGCGCCACGCGAATGTCAGGTAATCGAGCGTGCCCGTGGCGTGGAGCGCCTGGCCGAGCATCACCGCGCAGATCAGCACGAGCGACAGGGTCACGCCATAGGAGACCCAGAGGACGGTACGCACCCGTTCGCGCATCGCGATCGCGGCAGGCGATGTCTCGACTGTCCGCGCGAGAATCTGTGGAATGAGATGTGCGGGCGGCGTCGGCGACACGAGCCGCGCGAAGAGGCAGTCGAGGTCGTCGGGCGCCGTGCCGTCATCCACTCCGTTGATTGGTATTCGTTCGTCTGTCATGATTGCCCATCCTTTGCCCATTGATTCTACTCTGTACACGCGGCACGCTGACGCAAAGTTTCACATCCCTCTTACACTTCACTGCGCACCCATTCGCGTAATGCGAGGCGCAACATCGTCTTCGCCCGCTGGAAGAGCGTCTTCGCGCTGTTCTCCGGGATGCCGAGCGTTTCCGCGATCTCGCCAAACGTCAGGTCACCCTCGTAGCGGAGGATGACGACTTCGCGGTACTTCGGTGGTAGGTCGGCGATTGCCTCCGCCAGGAGCCGCTGGAGGTCGCGCCGCTCCGCGAGCGATTCGAGCGAGGGGCCGCTGTCCGCGATCATTGCAAGCGCATTCAGTTCGTCTCCGTTCTCGCGTGGCAGATCGGCGGGTAGCGTGCGTCGCTGGCGGATCAAGTCGAGGCAGCGGTTGCGGGCGACGCGATAGAACCACGGGCGCAACGCGGTATCCGAGCGCAGGCGGGGCAAGGCGTTGTAACATTGGATGAAGGTGTGCTGCACGACATCCGCCGCGTCATCCGTGCTGCCGAGGATGCGGGTGGCGAAGGCGAAAAGTGGTTGCGTGTAGCGGCGGACGAGCGTCTCGAAGGCGACGGTGTCGCCCCCCTGCGCCAGCACAAGCAGCGCCTCATCCGTGGCCGCATCCACATCCGGCGCGGCGCCGCCCCGTCGCCGTCGCCACCCATCCAGCACCCGTGACTGCTCCTCACTGCACTTCGATCCCCGCACTCCCCCTCTACCATACACGTATGAGGCAAGCGTGGTGGTTCAACGCTCCATGTTCATGCCCGCGCAACGACAAGGGCGTGGACGGAGGCGACGCCCGCCGCACGGAGCGCCCGCGCGCAGGCATCGAGTGTCGCGCCCGTCGTCGCCACATCATCGAGGAGCAGGATACGCTGCCCATGTATCGCCGCCGGATCGGGGCAGGCGAAGGCATCGGCGACATTCGCGTGCCGTGCCTCGCGATCCTGCCCGACTTGCGGCGGCGTATTTCGCGTGCGTGCCAGCCACGTTGGCATCACCGGGAGGGCATCGCCCGCGAGATGCCGCGCGATCAGCAGCGATTGATTGAAGCCGCGTGCCCGCTGTCGTTCCCGCGCGAGCGGCACCGGCACGATTGCATCAGGAACCGGCAGCCGGCCCAGAGCCGTGCGTGCCGTCTCCGCGAGGACGGTGGCATAGCCGCGTTGCCCCTCGTACTTGAGCGCATGGATACATTCGCGCACCGGCGTCTCAAACGCGGTCGCGGCGATCATGCTATCCAATGCATTTGGGTAGGCGCGGCAGACCGGGCAGATGCCGGGCCGCGCGGTGCGGCGCCCGCATTTTAGGCAGGTGGGTGGCTGAATATAGGCAATTGCCTCCATGCATGCCGGACAAAGGAGATACCCGCGTGCCTCGCACCCCGCACACCGGGGCGGAAAGACGAGATCGAGCGCCCGTTCCCAGAGATTGTGCATCGCTTCCGCCCGCTCTGTGGTCGAGGACCGCTGGCGGGATACTAGCGAATCGGAAGTGGATGCACAAGCGGCAATTGGAGACACCGCGGGCTGTGGATCGCCCCTCCATATGAAGAAGAATCAGCGCGCCCGCTGTATCACGCGGCCCATCGTTCCTCAAACGCGGGGAGCCATTCCGACACCGATTCTCCGAGCAGATCAGGCAGTTCGTCCGGCGCGGCGTAGCGATATTCGTCAAGTTCGATGCCATCCAATCGGGGTGTGCCCGTCAGCCGCACGCGATAGAAGAGTGTCAAGTGATGCCCGGACAGATTCGTATTGGCGCAGAGTAACGGGCCGATGATGGCGGAAACGCCCAGTTCCTCGCGCAGTTCCCGTGCCAGCGCTTCCGGCGGTTGCTCATGCTCGCCGATCAAGCCGCCCGGCAACCCCCACGCCCGTCGCCGGTAGGTGTGATGCGCGACCAGCACGCGTTCCTGTCGGTCGAGGATCACGGCGCAGGCTCCCACGGTCACCTTCCGCGCGGCGAGCCGGAGCGCCACGAATTGGCTCCACAGCGGCAGCCGCCGCCAGAGAGGAAGAACGATTCGCCGCCACCCGGCTCGATGCGGTTCATCATGCGGTCGTGCGTGAATTGGAATAACCATCATTCAACACTTTCCAGGACTCCAGGACCCGATAACCTGCCCAAGGGAGCGACAGGATATTCAGCGTGCTACATCATCGAATGGCCGGAATGTCACGGATGTGTGACCATGCATCATCCCGCCCCTCTATTGATTTAGTAGCATGAACACACGAAATTGTTTCCCATGTGCGCGGGTCAGGCGGCAGAGCGATTCCGTATCCTCTGCTACAATGCCTCTCTGTCCGATTGGCGCCGGGCGGATGGAGGACAGGCGGCAGGATGACGGTCACGGACGAAGAGCGCGCGGAGAAACGGCCGCGAAGCCTGAACGGGTACGAGCGGACGGTGCGCGGGCTGATCGAGCGGTTCATGGCGGAGGAACTCTGGCGGCGGCCACGGTACGCGTGGCACCGCTTCTGGGGCGATGTTAACCCCTTCCCGCGCACGATGCGGCAGGTCTGGGATTTCGCCGCCGGGGACACCGACTACGCCGCGCACATGGTCAACGGCTCCCCCGATGAAGCGACGCTCCAGCGAACGGGCGCGAAGATGGCCGAGCGGCTAATTACCGCGCTCGCCATCGAACCGGATCACACCGTCCTCGATCTCGGCCCCGGCGTCGCGCGGGTTGGGCGGGAGATGGCGCCGCACGTCCGCCGCTGGGTCGGCGCGGATGTCTCCCGCAAGATGCTCGACCGCGCCGCTGAGCGAATGCACCACCTCCCGAATGCCACCTTCGCGCATATCTCCGGCGACGGCGCGCTCCCCTTCCCGGACGCGGTGTTCGACCGCGCCTACGCCCATCTCGTCTTTTTCCATATTGATAAACAGGAGATGTGGGAGTCCATCCGGGAGATCGCCCGCTGCCTCAAGCCAGGCGGCATTCTCTACGGCGATACGTGGAATTTGCAGAACGAGGATGGTTGGCAGCGCTGGCTGGCGGAGGTCGAGCATTATCGCGGGCGGCGGCGGCCCGTCCACCACAACCGCTGGAGCACCGAGGCGGAGATGCGCACCTTCGCGGCGCGCGCGGGCCTTGTCCCGCTCGCCTGCCTGCACGATTCCTGCTGGCTGCAACTGATCGCGGCCCGTCCCTTCGTGGACGGCACGCTCCCCACCCTCGGCGATCTCTCGGTCCTGCCTCCACCGGCGGGTTCGTGGTATTACAACGACTGATGGGCAGAGGAACGATCCTGCGGCGGGGCGCGCTGGCGATTGGTGGCACCGGCGCGGCGTTCCTCGGCTACGCGGGTGGTATCAGGCGGCGCTGGCTCGAAATTACCGAGCATCGCGTCGAGATGGCGGATATCCCGCCCGAATGGGATGGCGTGCGCATCGTTCAACTGACTGATTTCCATCTCGGCATCGCGGGCGCGCCGTACGCGATGCTCGAACGCGCCATTGCGGCGACGGTCGCTATGAAGCCCGATTTGATCGTCCTCACCGGCGATTACTCGAACGACGGGACACCTCGCCCGCTCGATCTCCTCGCGCCTCTCGCAAAAACTGCCCCGACCATCGGCGTTCTCGGCAATCATGACTATCTCCAGCGTACGATCGGCGCGGATCTGATCGTCAAGGAACTTGAAAAGCAGGGTGTCACCGTCCTGCGCAACGATCTCACCGCGTTCGTCCACAACGGCGTCGCGGGGATCGTCGTCGGCTTCGAGGACGATGTCGAAGGCCCCGGCGCGGACGTCAAAGGGATCGTCGAACGGATGCAAGGAAAAAGCCCAAGCATCGTCCTCGTCCACGAGCCGGACGTCATTGACCGCTTCCCGGAGCGCTGGGCGGGCCTGACACTCTCCGGCCACACGCATAGCGCGCAGATCCGCCTATCGCCAATTCGCCGCTATGACTGGATTGATTGGCCGATCACTGAGATGCAGTCCATCTACCCGCGCGGCTGGTTCCGGGTGCGGGGCAACCGGCTCTACGTCAGCCACGGCCTCGGGGTCACCCGATGGCCTCTTCGCTTCTGCGCCCGCCCCGAACTCGCCTGCTTCACCCTCGCGCGCATCGAACGCGGCGTAGTGGAGGAATAACCGGCCCTACTCGTAGCGGAGAGCATCAATCGGGCGCAGGCGTGCGGCGCGGCGGGCGGGAAAGACGCCGAAGACCATCGCCGTCATCACCGCGACGCTCACGGCGACGATGATGGACCCGACGGAGACCGCCGACGGCTTCCACACCGCGCTGACCAGGAGCGCAATCCCAAACCCGAATGCCACGCCGACCATCGCGCCGAAGAGACCAATCAGCATCGCCTCGATGATGAACTGCACGAGGATATCGCGCTGCCGAGCGCCGATCGCTTTGCGGATACCGATCTCCCGTGTCCGCTCCGTTACCGAGACGAGCATGATGTTCATGATGCCAATGCCGCCAACGAGGAGGGAAATGCCCGCGATAAACGCGAGGAAGACCTGCAACAGAAAGAGGATCGTCTGCACCTGTTTGAGCAGATCGGCCTCCGTGTCTACCTGGAAATCGGCATCAGCGCCCGCCGCGAGACGATGCCGGGCGGTTAGCGTATCCTTCACCTCGGCGGCGGCGGCGTCCGCCGTTTTCTCACTCGTTGCCTTGACCCAGATGACATTTACGACCTTGCCGTGATTCGTCACTGCCCCATTCGCCTGATCGCCGAAGAGGACGTTGAGGTAGGTCGTGAGTGGCACGAATACCTGTTCGTCCGGCGAATTGACGCCGCCGCCCGCTGGGAGCACGGCGAGTACGCGCATGCCAACGCCCGCAACCTTAATCATCCGGCCGGTCGCATTGGCCCCGTCCGCGCCATACAGCGCTTCCGCCACTTTCGACCCAAGGACGACGACGCGCCCATTTGTCCCGAGATCCGACGCGGCGATGAAGTCCCCGCCGCCAGTGTCGATGTTATGGACCACGGCGTATTCCGGCCAGACGCCGTTGATTGTCGCGAAGAAGTTCGCGGAATCCGCGGCGATCTGCCCACCTCTGCTTACTTCAGGCGAAACGGCGATTCCGTCCGGCACGAAGGCGGGGTCGGCGAGCGCCTGGGCATCTTCAACGCTGAGGCTCGCAACGCGCTGGCCGGTCGAGACACCATTTGATTTCGCGGCCTGGCCGCGGATGAGCACGAGGTTCGTGCCGTTCTTTTCCAGTTCGCCGGTGATGTAGCGCGTCACGCCATTGCCGATGGCGAGCAGGCCGACCACCGAGCCGACGCCGATGATAATACCGAGCATTGTCAGCAGCGTGCGCAGTTTGTTCGCGGCGAGGCTGTGCAAGGCTGAGCCGACACTCTCCCCAACCGGGACGCCGCCCTTGCCGCCGCGCTCATGCGGCGGCGAACTGAGGAGCGTCAACTCCGACGACATCGGCTGCGGCGCCAGCGACGGTCGCGACGCGGGAGCGCGGATATCGAAGTCGAAAACCGATGCACGGTCATTGCGCTCCGCCGGGACGGGCGCAGCGACGAGCACACGGGCGATGTCACGAAGATTGAGCGTATCTTCCCCGCCCGGTGTCTCGTCCATGATGGGGGTGAGATCCATCGCACTGGCACGCAGGAGAAGCGCGCGCACCACGTCCGCCTCAGTCGCGAAAACCGCGCGCACGAGATCGAGTTCGGCTCCCGCCTCAGTCGCGATCGCGGGCAATGTGGCCCGCGCGACGCCATCCCGCGCGACGATCGCGAATGCAGCCGCCTCGATCGTTTCAACTTCCTCGTGCGTGAGCGTATCAATTGCGGCCATTGCATCCTCGTCGGTACGTTGTTTCCCGCCATCGCACAAGCTGCTGCCCGCGACCCCATGATTGTACGGCATTCTCGCAACGCGGTTACGCGACTGCCGCACGCGGGGCGCGTTGCTCCTGCATCAGCCAGACATAGCCGTCTTCCAGACTCGGATCGGCCGGTATGGCGCCGATGAGCGGCGACGGCTCCCCGACGACACGGTACTGCACCGATGTGCCGAGATGCAGCGTGGAGACGACCGTGAAATCGCCCTCCGGCTTCGAGCCGTCCGTCGTGATGATCCAGACCTTGCCGCGTGCCGCTTGCACGAGTTCCGCGACCGAGCCGTGGAAGCGCACCTGCCCTCCCGCCAATACCGCCAGCACGCGGCACGTCTGCGCCACGTCCTCTACGATGTGCGTTGAGAGCAGCACTGTCCGGTTACCCGCGAGATCGGCGAGCAGGTTGCGGAAGCGGATGCGCTCCTCCGGATCGAGGCCCGCCGTCGGCTCGTCCACGATCAGCAGGCGCGGGTCGTTGAGGAGCGCCTGCGCGATACCGACGCGCCGCTTCATGCCGCCGGAAAAGGTCTTCAATTTCCGGTTCGCCACAGTCGCCAGTGCGACTGTTTCCAGAAGTTCGTCCACCCGCCGCTGTCGCGCCGCCCGATCCTCCATCCCCTTGAGGATACCGATGTAGTCGAGGAACTCCCGCGCGGAGAGGTCGGGATACAAGCCCAACTCCTGCGGCAAATAACCGAGCGTCCGCTTCACCGCAACGCGCCCCGTCTCCGTGCCGCAATCGTGCTCGCCGATCCAGACCGTGCCATGCGTGGGACGAAGAATACTCGCGAGGATACGCATCAGCGTCGTCTTGCCCGCCCCGTTCGGCCCGAGCAACCCGTACATCCCGGTTGGGATCGTCAAATCCACGTCCGCAAGTGCCCGCACGCCGCCCCGGTACGTCTTTGTCAATCCTCGTAGCACGATTTCCATAGCACTGCTCCTTTTCCCGTCGTCATTTGTCATCCATTGCAACCGCCCAAAGAGCGACCGCTCATTGCTCTGTCACACTCGCGTCCTTTGCCACTGCAAATACCGCTGGGCCGCAATCAGTGGAATTACCGCGGAGATGAGCAGAAGCGCGATGCTGCCTACCGCATCCCGGATCGTCCGATCCCGCGCGAGAACGGGATCAGTGTCGTTATGGAAGATGCCGGAGAGGACGTTTCGACCGCAGGGGGCGAGCCAGGTCTCGCTGAGGGTCGGCATCAGATGCGGGTCCATGGCGTTGCCCCACACCCAGTACCCGAAGAAGAGGAAGAGGTACAGCGGCATCCAGAGCACGACCGGGCAGGCCACGGAGAACGCCGCGACGAAGAGCAGACCCGGCACGTCAATCAGCGCGAACGCCACGAGCGCCATTGGAATGAGGCGGTAGTCGCGGTGTTGCACGATGATCGTGCCGACATTGACGCCGTAGACGAGAAAGAATGGAACAATGATCGCCAGTGTACTGCCGACATACTTCCCCCATATCCGCGCATCGAGCGACGCGGGCAGCGTGTCGAGCAGTTCATCCATCCGCGTGCGACGATCGCGTGTGAGGCGATCCGCCAGGAGCGCGGCGACCGCGATTGGCAGCGGCCCAATCATCATCTGGAAGGCTGTATTCGTGATCGCGTCTCCATGCACCTGAGGAACGAGCGGATGGGCATGTTGCTGCACAAAGAGATACAGAAGCGCCAGGAGCGTGAACGTCATCCAGACGATGCGCCGCCGCACCTGCATCCGGAACTCATACTGCATCGCGCCAAGGAACGCCTGTTGAGTTGTCCTGCTCATTTCCACTGCCTCTCCCTGCTCATAACGTATTGCTTCCCTACGCCCGCGCCTGCTGCCACCGCAAATACCACTGGGCTGCAATCAACGGGAGCGCCGCGCCGACGAGCAAGAGCGCGATACTGCCCACGCCATCCAGGACGGTGCGACGATCGCTGAAGAAGACGACATGGAAGAGGCCGAGCATCGCATTCTTCCCGCTCGGCGCGAGCCAGGTAGTGCTCAATGTCGGCATGACATGTGGCGAGAGATAGTTGCCCCAGTACCAGTACCCGATGAAGAGGAACTGGTAGAGTGGTACCCAGAGCACGACGGGGCAGGCGATGGAGAACGCCGCGACGAAGAGCAGCCCCGGTAGGTTGACGAGTATGAAAGCCGCGAGCGCGAGGGGGACGAGGCGGAGATCGTGGCGCGCGCCGAACATCCGGGCGATACCAACGACATAGATGACGAAGAAAGGAATGAGGGTCGCGACGGTACTCCCGACATACTTCCCCCACAGACGCGCGCCGGGTGAAGCGGGCACGGTCTCGAATAACTCCTCCACATGCGTCCGGTAATCGCGCGGAAAACGGTCCGCCAGCATCGCGCCGACGCCGATAGGCAGGAAGAAACTGACGTAAAACTCCCATCCCGCCATGATCTGACCGAGGGATTTTTCTTCCACGGACGAGCCGAGGTTCCGCCACTGGAAGGCCATCAGGAACGCGCCGAGCGCGAAGAAAGTAACCCAGAGCGCGTGCCGCCGCACCTGCATCCGAAACTCATACCGTGCCGCACCACCGAATGCCTGCCATACTGACGTATTCATTTTCCCCTCATTGCTCATTGCTTCCCTATGCCTGCGCTTGCCGCCAGCGGAGATACCACGGCGCCATAACGACGGGGATCGCCGCGCAGACGAGCAGGAGTGCGATGCTGCCTACGCCGTCACCGACCGTGCGCGTGACGTTCACCGTTTTCTCGCCGTGGGCGAACACATCGGTGTGGAAGAGGCCCCGGATCGCGTTCAGGCCCAATGGGTTCAGCCAGGTGTCCCGAAATGTTGGCATCAGGGTTGGGTCCATGAAATTGCCCCAGAACCAGTAGCCGATGAAGAGAACCTGATAGAGCGGTATCCAGATGACGACGGGAACGACGACCGAGAAGGCGGCAACGAAGAGTAAACCGGGCACATTGATCGTCGCGAAGGCCGCGAGCGCGAGGGGAATGATGCGCGGATCGTGGCGCGCCGCGAAGATGTGCCCAACGCCGATCAGATAGACGATGAACAGCGGCAGAATCGTCGCGCATCCGCTGCCGAGGTATTTGCCCCAGAGACGCGCGTTGAGCGATGCGGGCAGCGTCTTGAGCAATTCATCCGTCCGGGTGCCGCGATCGCGCACGAGACGATCAGCGAGGAGCGCTCCCACCCCGATGGGCAGGATGAAATTGAGATAGCCCGCCCATCGCCCGACTGCCTGCGCGACCGATAGATCAGTGGGGACGGTCCAGAATCGCCGTTCGAGCGTGAAGAAGAGGAGCGCCAGCACGCCGACCGTGATCCAGACGGCGCGCCGCCGCACCTGCATGCGGAACTCGTAGCGCATCGCGCCGAGGAATTCCCGCCCGTGTCCACCAATCATGCTTCACCTCCCGTGAGAAGCATTTCGCGCTGCTCCAGCAACGCAGCGACGCCGACAAAGAGGACGCATGCCAGACCGATCAGCGTCAGACGATTCGAGAGCCAGAAGTTTTCCCCGGCGGCCCAGGTCGTCGCGAAGGAAAACCAGGGCCGCGCCCACGCCTGATCGAGCAGGTAGCCATGAAAGAGCACTTCGATAATCCAGATACCGCCGACCAGCCCCGCACTCGCCGAGCGATTACGGACGAGCAACGCCAGGAGCGCGCCGAGCGCCGCGAACGAGACCATCGGCGCGAGCCACATCAGTTGGCTGACGATGAACGGTTTCGGCACGATCCAGCGCCCGATGATTCGCAGCACGAAGACATCCCCGAAGGCTACCAACGCCGACCAGACAAGCACAATCGCCAGGCGGCGGAAGACCGTCACGCGGTACGGCGTGGGCATCGTCAATTGCCACTCGACACCGGGGTCAGACGCCACGACCGTCGCCGCGACCGTCCCAGCGACGAGCGGAAAGAGGATTTCCATGCTGCGCGTCAGCACTTTGGACACCTGCTCTGACTGCGCGCCGCCGAGCGTCATCATCCCGGCAAAGAGCGCGATACCCGCGACGACGAAGAGCGGCGTCAGGAGCGCGATCACCCCCAGTTCCCGCATTTCATACCAAAGCACACCCCGTCGCATTGGATCATTTCCTCCTACCCTGGTGGAGCAGGGTGGAGCAGGCTTCAGCCTGCTCCACCATAGCGATTACATATCTCGCAATGGTCACACTATGCAGGGATACGCCGGTTCCCGAACATAGATCGCTCCTGCCATGAGACCGAAACGAACGCCACGAGGAGCAGCGCGGCGGCGAGTGGGATCAGGAGCGTGTTGCTGCCCCAGAAGCGGACGAAGACCTCGCGCTGGCCGCCCGGCAGCCAGTGACCACCCGCCATGATCCGGGTCGCCCAGATGATGAGGGCGGCACTAATGCCCGCGACTGAGCCAAATAGGAGCGAGAGCACGAGACTGAGTGCGGAAAGGAAGAGCATTGGGCCGAGCCAGAGCACGATCACCGGCCAGAGGCCCGTCCCGCCGCGCACAGCGGTAATAATCGCGCTCGCGACCACCGCGAGCAGGATGTCATACGCATAGACGAGCGTGAGCCGCCCGAGCAGGACGAGGCGTGGCGAGGTCGCGGTCGCCAGGGCGATCTCCAGCGATGGATCGTTCTCCGGGCCATAGACGAAGGCAATACCCATCGCCGCCACGACCGGCGCGAAGATCGCAAGCGCCTTCCCGACGCCGTACGGTCGAAGCAGTTCGATCACGCAGCCAAGTGCCATCGTCAGCGCCGAGGCCGTCCAGATGCCGCGCCGCACGAGCGGTAGTTGCCCAATAAGCAGGCTCCAGAGCCACACCAACCGCCGCGCGGGGTGCCAGGGATGGGAGAGGGTTTCTTCAGCCTCCGCGCGGTCAATCTCACTCCAGGCCCGGCTCAGGAGCGCATCGGCTGGGAGCGGGCTTTCCTGATAGAGTACGGGAGCCGCGTCCGCAATGGCTTGCCACTCCGCCAGTTCCGCGCGGCACGCCGCACAGGCCGGGAGATGCGCCTCCACGCGCGCCACCGTTCCGGCATCAAGGGTGCCGTTGAGGTACGCGGGAAGCATCTCCGCGACGTGCTCCGTCGTCTCTCGGTTCATCATGTCGCCTCCCGTTGCGCGCCGAGCAATGCTTTGAGCGCGCGTTTCGCCTCGTGCAGCCTGCTCTTGACCGTCCCAACCGGGATACCGAGAACATCCGCCATTTCCTGGTAGGAGAGATCGTGCGCGAAGGCGAGTACGAGCGCCTCCCGGTGATCGGGCGAGAGGTGCGCCATCGCCGCGACGACTTCCGCGCGCGTTGCTGCTGTGATGGCACGCTCCTCCGGTTCCGGTCGTGTATCGGGCAGGCGTTCCGCGGCGGCAACATTGGCACGGGGCAGAGAGCGCCGCCGGAGCGTGTTATGCGCCTGCCTGCGCGCGATGCCGATCAGCCATGTCCGCGCGCCCGACCGGCCCGCGAAACTGCCCGCGCTCTTCCAGACCGCGACAAACGTATCCTGCAAGACTTCCTCGGCGATCCCGACATCCC
>JBPCPB010000173.1:0-19114 GCA_050999735.1 Thermomicrobiales bacterium
CGCACGACCTGCACGAGCATCACCGGCCCGGCTTCTTCGGTCAGACCGGCAGGCGCGCTCTCAGCGGCCATCGCCACTGCCGCCTGCCACGACCCCCGCGTTCGCCGCCGCGAGGAGCGAGTGCGCGCGTGGCCCGCGAATCGTCTCAACGTCTTCCTGATATTTCAGGAAGCAGCCGAGCGTTGCTTCGACCGTCGCGTCATCGAGCTCCTCGGAGCCGAGCTGCACGAGCGCGCGCGCCCAGTCGAGGGTTTCCGCGATGCCGGGCAACTTGTACAGTTCAATCGTCCGCAATTCCTGGACGAAGCCGCAGACTTGCCGCGCCAGTGTCGTATGCGCCTCCGGCACCTTCGTCGTGGCGATCTGGACTTCCTTGGCGAACGACGGGTAATCAATCCACTGATAGAGACAGCGCCGCTTGAGCGCGTCGTGAATTTCGCGTGTCCGGTTACTGGTGATGACAACGACTGGCGGCGTATCCGTCGTAATTGTGCCGATTTCCGGCACCGTCACCTGGAAATCGGAGAGCAATTCGAGCAGAAAGGCCTCGAACTCATCGTCCGCCCGGTCAATCTCGTCAATCAGCAGGACAGGCGCGCTGTCGAAGCCATGGTCAATCGCCTGCAAAAGCGGGCGGCGGATGAGAAATTCGGGGCCAAAAAGGTCCTTTAACGTCTCTTCGCGGTCGCCGCCGGTCGCCTCGACGAGACGAATTTCGAGCATCTGCCGCGCGTAGTTCCACTCATAGAGCGCATTGGAGACATCAATCCCCTCATAGCACTGAAGGCGGATCAGGCGCGTGTCCAGCAAGTCGGCGAGCACTTTCGCGATTTCCGTCTTGCCGACACCGGCTTCGCCTTCGAGCAAAATCGGCTTATGCAGGCGCAACGCGAGGTACAGCGTCGTCGCCAGCGAGCGATCCGCGACGTAGCGGTGCTCCTGCAAGACCTGCTGAATGCCGTCAATTGAATCAATTGTTGTCGCCACTGGCTCTCCCGCTCTGTTCTCCCGGTCCGCCGCGTCGCGGAACCGGGCCGCAAATCCACTCTCACTATAACGCACAGTGAAGCCCGGCCATTCCATCCGATGACCGGGCTTCCCAGTGTACCACGTCGCGCGTTAGCCGTTTTGTGCCCGTTCCACCGCTTTGGTGAGCGCGCGCTTCGCGTAGACCTTCGTCATTGCTAACCGGTACTCGTCGGACGCGTGGATGTCGGAGAGTGCGTACTCAATGCCCTCCGCTGCATGGCTCGCCGCTGTCGCGATGTTTTCCGCCGTCGGTTGCTTGCCCTTCAAGGCATTCTCGACCGCTGTTGCGCGCACCGGCTTCGAACTGACACCGGAGAAGGCGACCGCACACTCCTGCACATTGCCGTCATTGCCGAGCGTGACGATTGCCGCCGCGCCGACAACGGAGTAGTGCGATGCCTTGTTCGCCAATTTCTCATAGGCGCTGCCAACTTTTCCTTGCGGCGCCTGAAAGCGGATTTCGGTCAGCAGTTCGTCTTCGCCGAGCGAGGTGGTCATCAGGTCCTCGAAGAAGTCCGCCGCCTTGATCGTCCGCTCGCCGTTCGGGCCTTTGGCGACGAACTCCGCATTGAGCGCGACGAGCACCGACGGAAGATCAGACGCCGGGTCCGCGTGCGCGACGCTGCCGCCGACGGTACCCCGGTTGCGCACCTGCACGTCGCCGATGTGCGCCGCCGCCTCCGGGATGAGTTGAACCGACTTGGCAAGTTCCTGATTGGATTCCAACTGATAGTGCGTCGTCAGCGCGCCGACCGCGACCGTGCCGTTGCTGCGGCGCACATACGCCATGTCAGGCAGACGGCCGATGTCAATGAGATGCGCCGGTTCGGCCAGCCGCAACTTCATCAATGGCAGGAGGCTGTGCCCACCGGCGATGAACTTTCCGTCCCCGCCGTCCTCCTGCATCATCGTGATCGCCTCATCCACACTGCCCGCACGGTGATACTCGAATTCGCCTGGAAGCATGATTTCCTCCTCTAGTAGACGGTAGACGGTAGCCAGTAGTCAGAGTCCCGTGCCCTTGACGTTGCTTTCGTTGGTAGCAGCGTGACAGTAGTCAGAAGCGCGTTCTGTCTACTGACTACTGTCACGCTACTACCCGTTCATTATCCGCCACAGTTTTTCGCCGCGCAGCGGCATATCAATATGCGTGACGCCGAATGGCGCGAGCGCATCCACGACCGCGTTGACGACTGCGGGTGTGCTGCCAATCGTGCCCGCCTCGCCGACGCCCTTGACGCCGAGCGGGTTCACCGGCGACGGTGTCGTCGTGTGATCCGTCTCGAAGGAGATGAGGCCACGGGCGGTCGGCAGGGCATAGTCCATCAATGACCCGGTGACGAGTTGCCCCTGGTCGTCGTAGACGACTCCCTCGAAGAGCGCCTGCCCAATCCCCTGAGCGAGGCCACCATGGACCTGACCATCCACGATCATCGGGTTAATCACGCGCCCGCAGTCGTCCACCGCGACAAAGCGCTTCAATTCCACGACGCCAGTCTCGGCATCCACCTCGACGAAGGCGATGTGCGTGCCGAAGGGATACGTGAAGTTTGGCGGCTCGAAGAGCGAGGTCGCCTCCAAACCCGGTTCGATGGAGGCGGGGATCGTGTCCGCCGTGTAAGCGATCCACGCGATCTCACCGAGCGACTTGGCCCGATCCGGCGCGCCCTTGACGCCGAACTTACCGTTCTCGAAGGCAATGTCGTCCACAGAGGCTTCGAGCATGTGTGCGGCGATCCGTTTCGCCTTCTCCTGCACTTTCTGAATCGAAAGCATCATCGCCGCGCCGCCGACCGCCGTTCCGCGCGAGCCGAAGGTACCGACGCCATACGGCGAACCGGCCGTGTCGCCGTGGACGACGATGACATCATCCACACCGACGCCGAGTTCATCGGCGGTGATCTGTGCGAAGGTCGTCTCCTGTCCCTGGCCGTGCGGCGAGACGCCGGTGGTCACCGTCACCTTGCCGGTCGGGTCAACGCGGACGGTGCTGCTCTCCCACCCGAACCCGGCGGGCATCGCGGCGGACGGCCCCATGCCGCAGACCTCAACATACGTACTGAAGCCGATGCCGAGATATTTGCCGTTCTTCCGCGCCTCTGCCTGCTCCGTGCGGAAATCCTCGTACTTGATGTGGCTGAGGGCCTTGTCGAGCGCCAGCGGGTAATTGCCGCTGTCGTAGGCGAGGCCGGCCGCCGTGGTGTACGGGAACGTGTCGGCGCCGATGAAGTTGCGCCGCCGCACCTCGACCGGATCAACACCGGCCGCGTTCGCGACGAGATCGCAGACGCGCTCGATCAGATAGGTCGCTTCGGGTCGCCCAGCGCCACGGTAGGCATCGGTGGGCACCTTATTCGTGAAGATGCCATGCACCGTACACTGGAGGTTCTGGATCGTGTACGGCCCGGTGAGCATCAATCCGGTGAGTGTCGGGATGATCGGCGTCAGTAACTGATGATACGCGCCGAGGTCAGCGAGGATGTGGACATGCAGATGGGTGATCTTGCCATCCTTTGTCGCGCCGACATCCACATAGTCAGTTTGGCCGCGCCCCTGGGTACCACTCGACATACTCTCCGCGCGTGACTCGATCCACTTGATCGGCCGGCCAAGTTGCATCGAGAGCGCGGCGGCGATCCCTTCCTCGGCATAGACATTCAGTTTCTGCCCGAAGCCGCCGCCGACTTCCGGCGCGACAACGCGGACATGGTTCTCCGGCATCCCGATCAGGAGGCTGAGGAAGGTCCGCAGGAGATGGGGGATTTGCGTCGAGGTCCAGAGGGTCAGCGATTTCTTGCCTTTGTCGTAGTCGGCAACAACGCCACGGCCCTCCATCGGCACGGGGGCGAGGCGCTGATTTTCGATGCGTTGCGAGACCTTGACCTCTGCCTCGTCAATCGAAGGGCCGGTCTCATTGAAGAGTTTCCATTCGAAGGCGACGTTGGTACCGAACTCCTCGTGGACATACGGCGCGCCCGCGTACGCGGCATCGAGATCAACGACGACGGGGAGCGGTTCGTACTCGACCTGCACGAGGTCCACGGCGTCCCGCGCGACATAGCGATCGGTCGCGACGACCGCCGCGACTGCTTCACCGACGAAGTTCACCTCACCAACCGCGATAGGATAGCGCGGCGGCACTTTCAGCCCCTCGCCGAAGCGATGGGCGACGGGCAGGATGCCGACGCCGCTCGCCTTCAGGTCTTCGCCTGTGACGACCGCAAAGACACCGGGATGTTGTCGCGCCGCCTCGGTGTCAATGCTCTTGATTTTGGCGTGAGCGTAGACCGACCGGACGATCCCACAATAGAGTGTGCCATGCAGTTTCAGATCATCAACGTAGGTGCTGGCGCCTTCGACGAGACGTGGGTCCTCACGGCGCTTGATGGGGGAGCCGACCAATTTCGGGAGTACCATTGGTCATTCCTTTCTTCCGCGATGATGCATGGAGCGAGATGCGAAGTGCGAGAAAGTCATGAACGATCCCGTTAGTCCGCCGCCGCGCCTTCCTTCATGTGTTCGGCGGCGTGCTGCACCGACTTGACGATGTTGTGATACCCCGTGCAGCGGCAGAGGTTTCCCTGCAATCCCTCGCGAATTTCCGCTTCCGACGGGTGCGGGTTACGCGCCAGGAGTTGCAATGTGGACATAATCATGCCCGGCGTGCAATAGCCGCATTGCAGGCCGTGCTCCTCCCAGAAACCTTCCTGGATCGGGTGCATCTGGCCGTCCTTCTGGAGGCCCTCAATCGTCAGTACCTGCGCGCCATCCGCCTGGACCGTGAGCATCGTGCATGACTTGACTGATTGATCGTTGACCATCACGGTGCATGCGCCGCACTGCGTTGTCTCGCAGCCGATGTGCGCGCCGGTGAGGCCAAGCACCTCACGGAGATAATGCACGAGGAGCAGCCGAGGCTCCACGTCGTTCGAGTACTGATCGCCGTTGACGGTCATCGAGACTTTCACTGCGTTATCCCTCCCTACGTACGCTACCAACCCGATAGAGATCCGCCCGATCACGCGACCGGGCGTCAGGACTGCGATGACGATTCCGCCAACCGGCCAGACATGCACTCAAAGAACTTGCTGATGATCGTGCGCGATGCGGGCGCCATCATGCGCTGGCCGATACCCGCCAGTGGACCCATGATGTCGGCATCGCCGTCGTAGCTCAATTCCGTGCCATCGGCCGCCTCAGCGAGCGAGAAGCGGCCGACGCCCTTGACGTTCCCCGTTTTCGCCTGCCCCTCGATGGTCAGCGTCCATGTTTCGAGCGGCACCTTTTCCGTTGTCGTGATGGTGCAGGTATACGTCCCCTTGATCCCCGCGATGCCGATCTTCAGGGTCGCGCGGTACGCATCGTCACCGATCTCTTCCATGTTCTCGCAACCGGGAAGGCAGTGCGCCAGCGCATCCTTCGACATCATCACGTCGTACACCGCTTGCTTGTCCGCCTTGAAGGTATAGGAACCGTTGAGATGCAAATGCCTGCTCCCTTCGGAGGCGATGCGAAACACGAAGCGTGGTCGCCGCCGCGAAACTCCCCAAGCGCCCGAAACGCCGTGCCGTATCGGGGATTGTAACAAGATGCACCGCTGTCGCAAGGTGAATCAACTTGATATAGCATGGCACTACGTATATAACGGTGGGAAAACGAACCGCCAAGACGCCAAGAACGCCAAGAGGGAAGAAGATTGGGTAGTGGCTCAGTTTGAAATCTGAGGGGCGGGATCTGACCTGCTAGGCACAAGCCGCGTTCAGCGATCCCTGTACACAGTGTAGTAATAGAAGATCGCAGCCGGAATGTTCAGCAGAACAAAGGCCATCATCCAATACGGCTTGAAGATGCTCGGCATGTTGTCGTTATTCAGCATATCCTTGAACATGAATGCCCAGAACACGATGAGCGGTATGACGACGACCAAAGGAACCAATCCGATCAGCAGGGTGCTAGGTGTCATGTCGAGGAACATCATACATCCTCTTTCTTCCCCGATCGTGCCGCCGCCTTCTGCACACGCGCCTTGTCGCCTCACTTTACCGCAAGGCACAGAACGACTCAAACTGAGCCACTACCGAAGATTGAGCACAGAGGACACAGAGCGAACTGTATTTTTCTCTTCTCTGTGACCTCTGCGCTCTTTGTGTCCTCTGTGCTACATGTTTCTTGGCGTCCTTGCGGGCGCCCTCCGGGCAGTATTGGCGGTTCATTTCCAGTGGATGCCACGGGTGCTATATGCCGAGATAGGCCGCGCGGATGGCGTCGCTGGCGAGGAGGTCTGCTGATGCGCCCTCGTGCGTGATGCGACCGGTGTCGAGGACGTAGCCGCGACGCGCTTGTTCGAGCGCGGCCTGGATGTCCTGCTCGACGATCAACATGGTCCGGCCCTGCGCCTGCACCGTCTTGATGACATCGAAGATCGTATCCACCATGATCGGGGAGAGGCCGAGCGAGAGTTCGTCTATCATCAGCAGATGCGGCCGGGCCATCAAGCCGCGACCGATGGCGACCATTTGCTGCTCGCCGCCGGAGAGTTTGCCTGCGAGTTGATTGAGGCGTTCCTTGACGCGCGGGAAGAGCGACAGCACCTGCTCGAAATCCTGCCGGATTGCTCCCGCGCCGTCGGTCCGGCTGAAGGCGCCCATCATCAGGTTTTCGCGCACCGTCATGCCAACGAAAAGCCGTCGGCCTTGCGGCACATGGCAAATACCTGCCTGCACGTATCGCGTGGACGGTTGGCGGGCGAGATCAACACCGTTGACGCGGATGCTACCGGAGAGTGGGTTCATCAGCCCGGAGAGCGCATTGAGCAGCGTGCTCTTGCCCGCGCCATTCGATCCGACGAGCGCGACGGTCTCACCGGCGTGGATGACGAGATCAACATCCCAGAGGACCTGGACATCGCCGTAGGCGACGTTGAGTCCATGCACTTCGAGCAGCGGTGTCGCGTCGCGCCGGGTGTCGTTCTTCGTCGTGGCCTGCGTGGAGACCGTCATGCATGCGCCTCCGATTCCGGGCCGATGCCAACTATCGCGGCCGGGTCAATCCCCGCATCGCGCACCTTCTCGGCATACCGTTTGCCGAGGTACGCCTCGATGACGCGCGGGTTGTTGATGACTGCCGCCGGTGTGCCCTCCGCGATATTCGCCCCCGCATCCATGACGAAGACGCGATCCGAAACGCCCATAATCGCCTTCATAACATGCTCGATAATCATCACACTCACGCCGCTCTCCCGCACGCTCCGCACGAGCGCCATCGCTTCCTCAATTTCCACCAGATTGAGGCCGGCCATCACTTCGTCCAGCAGCAGCACTTCCGGCTCCATCGCCAGCGCCTTCGCCAGTTCGAGCCGCTTGCGGTCGGCAATCGTCAGTTCGTCGGCGGAGCGATCCCGCACGCGCGCCAGGCCGACAAACTCCAGCACTTCGTCGGCTTTGGCGGCGGCTTCGCGCACACTGCCGCGATTGCCCTTGCCGAAAAGCGCCCCGACGGTGACGTTTTCGCGCACGGACATATTCTGGAATGGCTTGACGACCTGCCAGGTGCGCGCGATCCCCATCTGACCAATCCGGTAGGCGCGTGTTTTCGTCAGCGCGCTCGTCACACCGCGCATTGTGCCGCCGGGCGCGCCGCTCCCGCCGCCATAGAGGTCTTTGCCGTGGAAAAGAATGCGCCCCGTCGTCGGTGGGTCAACGCCGGTAATTGTGTTAATAAGTGTCGTCTTTCCCGCCCCATTTGGCCCGATCAGCCCGAGAATTTCCCCTCGTCGCAATTCAAACGATGTGTCGCGCAGCGCCGTCACACCACCGAACACCTTACTCACATGCTCCGCCGCCAGCACAACCTCAGTCACGCATGTTCCTCCCAAGGATGACAAACCGAATAAACCGCAAAGGCGCAAAGGACGCGAAGGACGCAAAGAAATGCGGAAGAAAGAATTAGGATTGCGAGACTCATCTTCTTTCCCCCTTTGCGTCCTTTGCGATCTTTGCGCCTTTGCGGTTCAAACGCTTTCCGTTATACCCGGAACTGGCGCAAGTTGCGGACGAAGATGCGCCAGGCGAACTTTTGCCGGATGAGATAGACGATGCCACGCGGCATGAGCAGCACGACGACGACAATCGCCGCGCCGAACAGCACGGCGTGGAGGTTCGTGAAATTCTTCCAGAGCGTCTCCTGGATGAAGGTCAGCAGGAATGCGCCGATCACCGGGCCGAGCGGCGTGCCGATGCCGCCGAGCACCGCCATGACAATGAGGCGGACATTCGTCGTCAGGTCGAAGACCGTCGGCGGGTCAATCGTCGAGTGCCAGTAGGCGTACAGACCACCGGCGAGACCGGAGAGCAACGCATTCAGCGCGAACGCGATTACCTTGTACATCGTCGTGTTGATGCCCATGACGAGCGCGGCGTCCTCGTTCTCGCGGATTGCGACGAGGCCAAAGCCGAGTTTGGAGCGCGCAATCAGGTAGGTGACGATGATCGAGACGACGAGCAGGCCGAGGGCAACATAGTAAAAGAGATTCGGATCATTTTTCAGCGGGAGGTTGACCGGCTGGCTTGCCCCAAAGATGGCGAGGTTGTTGCAGAGTTCGCGCGTCGCGATCGCCACGCCGAGCGTCGCGATCGCAAAGTAATGACCGCGCAGCCGGAGCACCGGCAGGCCGATCAGCGCTCCATAGCAGAGCATCGCCACGCCACCGGCGAGCATGGCGGGGAAAAAACTCCACGCGCTTTTCGTCATCAGTTCCGCCGTGACGTACGCGCCACCGCCGAAAAAGGCGACATTGCCGAACGCGGCGTAGCCCGTGTACCCACCGATAATGTTCCACGCGGTCGCGAGGATGCTGAAGATGAAGAGTTGGGTGAGCAGGTTCATCCAGTAGCCGGTCGCGTGGAGCGGAACGAGGATGAAGATCGGTAGTGAGACGAGCGCACTGATGAGCAGGGCGCGGTCCACAATCGTCGCCGTCGTCAGGCGCTGCTTCGCGCTCGTTCCGGCGGGCACATCAGACTTTTGTGGGCGGCGAACGAGGGGTGCGGCGGTTCCGGCCATCAGCGGTAATACTCCTTTCCCATCAGTCCGTTCGGGCGGAAGACGAGCAGGATGACGAGAACGAGAAAGGTGATCGCGTCCTTATACCCCGCGCCGAGCACGACCGATCCAATCGTCTCGATCAACCCAAAGAGCAAGCCGCCGACGAGCACCGCCGGGATACTGCCAAGCCCGCCGAGGACACAGATCACGAAGGCGCGAATCGTGTACGACGATCCGATCGTCGGGTCGAAGGGCTGCGTGGCGCTGATCAACGTACCAGCGGCGGCGGCGAGCGCCGAACCGAGCGCGAACGTCAGCGCGTAGGTGCGCGGGATGTTGACGCCCATCAGCCGTGCGGCGGTCAGGTCCATCCCCATCGCGCGGATGGACGCGCCGAGTTTCGTGCGCGTCATAAAGAGGGCGAGCAGCCCCGTGATGAGAAAAGCGAGGCCAAGTGCGCCGAGTTTCGTGATTGGGATGATCGTACTGCCCAGTTCGATGCTCTTGCCCGCGTAGGACGGCGAGACGGAACGGATATCCGCCTTCCATGTATAGAGCGCGAGATTGGTGACGAAAATCTCGATCCCGAACGTCAACAAGAGCGTGACGAGGAGTGGCGCGCGGACGACGAAATTGATGACCCCTGCCTGCGTCGCGTAGCCGACGACGAAGAGAATCGCCGCCGCAATGGGCAGGATCAGGAAGGGATCGAGATGCGTCGCGTCCCAGATAAAGAAGGTGACGAACGCGCCGAGCATGATGAACGCGCCATGCGCGAGGTTGACGATATTCAGGATGCCCCAGACGATCGAGAAACCGAGCGCGACCAGCACGTAGACGCCGCCGATCAGGAGACCGTTGACGATCTGCTGCGGCCAGAAGGACGGATGCAGGAGGAAATCCATCGAAACCTCACCCCCGGCCCCTCTCCTTTGCCTGGCAGCAATAGAGAGGGGTGACTCATTTGAAGAGCCATACACTTCGTCAGACGCTGTATCATCCCAATCGTGCTCCCCCTCTCCTTTGCTGCCAGGCAAAGGAGAGGGGCCGGGGGTGAGGTTACCGCTTGTCCCACGCGGGAGTCGGGTACTTGATGTCGCCACTCGCCGCTGCTTTTGGCCAGACGGTGACCTTCTTGCCATCCTGAATCTGTTCGGCAGCCATCGGCTTGTCCACGTTGATCCCCCGGCTGTCGAATTTGACGTCCGCATAGAAGGACTGGAAGTTGAGCGACGCCAGGGCATCGCGCACCTTTTCGGTGTCGAGGCTGCCCGCCTTCACGATCGCCTGCTGGAAGCACTGGCATCCGCAGGTGGACTCGGCGTTTTGATAGGCGGGATCGTACCCCGCGAACGCCCTGAACTTCGTCGCGTAGTCCGCCGCCGTGCCGAACTGCGCGTCCTTGTACTTCAAAGAAGGTGTCCATTGCGTGCCGCCGAAGACGTAGTCGGCATCGGCCTTCAAGGAGTCGGTGAACTGCGGCAGCGCCGGGCCGACGCTGAAGCCGAATGCCTTCGGATTGAACTTCAGCTCCTTCGACTGCTTCATCACCAGCGCAGCGGAGGCGTAGTGGCCGGAGGAAAGGAAGAGATCGGGGTTCTTCGGCTTGATCTGCGTCAGTTGCGCCGACACGTCTTTTGTGTCCGCCGGGACTTTCTCGTAGTAGACGACGTTCAGCCCCTTCTCCTTCGCGTACGCTTGCGTGCCGTCGGCGACCTCGACGGAGAAGGTGTCGTTGTCGGCGAGGATGGCGACCGTCTTGATCGTCGGATCTTTGTCGAGGCAGGCATCGAGGATGCCCCGGAGATAGAACTTGGCGGGCGTCATCGGGGAGAAGACATATTTGAAGCCCCGGCTGAAGATCGCCTCCGCTGCGCCGTTCGCCTCGACCATTGGCATCTTATACTTCTCGGTGATCGCGCTGGCGGAGAGCGTTGGGCCGGTGCCGTATGGGCCGAGGACGAAATTGACTTTATCCTCGGTGATCAGTTTCTCAGTCAATTTGGCGCTCGTGTCGGGGCTGGACTCGTCGTCGTAGTATTTAAGGTCCACCATGTAGCGCTGGCTGCCGACCATGATGCCGCCCGCGTCATTGACGGTCTTCTTCCAGAAGTTGTAGCCGTCCTGCGTCAGTTTGCCCTCGTTCGCGGTCGCGCCGGTCAGCGAGACCGCCGCGCCGAAGCGGATCGTCCCCGCCACCGGCCCACTGGGAGCGACGGCGCTTCCCGCCGCTGTGGTCGCACTCGTCGTCACCGAGGCGACCGATGCGGTGGTCGCGGCGGGTGCGGTCGTTGCGACGGGCGCTGCTGTTCCATTCGTCGCCGCAACCGTCGCGGGCGTACTTGCCGCGCCGGGTTTCGTCGCGGCAGTTGTAGACGCGGGTGTCGCGGTGCTACTGCCGCCGCACGCCGCGAGAATAGCGGCGGCGCTGCCCGCGATGCCGCCCAGGAATACCCGCCGTGTCACTCGATGACGCGGATCTGACATCTTCTGCTCGCTCTGCTTTCTGCGATCGCCGCATTGGTTGGGTGCGCTCCGTCGCGCGCCTCAGACGCTCCTCGTGTTTCCTGACCACCTAGTGTAGCACAACGGAGTACCTGATGCGTTCTGGCAAAAAACCTACCCCCCGGCCCCTTCCGTCACTTCGGCGTGGGAAGGGGTGACTCATCCGAAGTGCCGTGGCCTTCCCCGAACGCCCTGATCTCACGGAGGCTGACTCCCCTTCCCACGCCGAAGTGACGGAAGGGGCCGGGGGGTAGGTTCTCCGGGTGGTACGGACGACGAAATTCGGCTACACTAGGGCGTGTGAAACGCGGGCCTCACGTCCTTCGGTGTGTTCTTGGATTCGTGTGCAAATGCATCGGTGAGGCGGGACGAATGCTACAGTTCATTAGGAGGATATTCGACGCAATGTTTAAGTTTCTTGGCAAGATATTCGACAACAATGAGAAGGCGATCCGTGGCTATATGCCGCGCGTCACACAGATCAACGATCTCGAACCGGCGATGGAGGCGAAGAGCGACAACGAACTGCGCGGCGTGACCGACGAACTCACCACCCGGCTCGAAGAGGGCGAGACACTCGACGATATTCTCCCGGAGGCATTCGCTGCCGTCCGCGAGGCGTCCCGGCGGGTGAACGATATGCGCCATTTCGATGTGCAATTGATCGGCGGCATCGTTCTGCACGAGGGAAAAATCGCCGAAATGAAGACCGGCGAAGGGAAGACGCTTGTCGCCACCTTGCCACTGTACTTGAACGCGCTCACCGGCGAGGGCTGCCACCTTGTGACCGTCAACGATTACCTCGTCCGGCGCGATGCCCGCTGGATGGGTGCGGTCTACCATTTTCTCGGCCTCTCCGTCGGCGTCATCCAGCACGAGAGTTCCTTTCTCTACGATCCGACGTACGAGATCGAGGACGAGAGCTACAACCACTTACGTCCGGTGTCGCGCCCCGAGGCGTACGCGGCGGACATCACCTACGGCACCAATAACGAGTTTGGCTTCGATTACCTGCGCGATAACATGGTCTATCGTCCCGATGAGATGGCCCAGCGCCCGCTCGTCTACGCGATCGTGGACGAGGTGGACAACATCCTCATTGACGAGGCGCGTACACCGCTGATTATCTCCGGTGACGCGCAGGAGGCGACCGACCATTACGATCAGTTCGCCCGGATCGCCCGTACACTGAAGCGGGAACGCGACTACACGATTGACGAGAAGACCCGCTCCGCGAGCCTGACTGATGAAGGGATGGACCGCGTCGAGGAGCAGGCGGGCATCCCTGAGGGGTCGAGCATCTACGACGAACGGTACGCTGATCTGACGCATTACATGGAGAATGCGCTGAAGGCGCAGGCCGTCTATCAGCGCGATAAAGACTACATCGTCCGCGACGGCGAGGTGATCATCGTGGATGAGTTCACCGGCCGGTTGATGGACGGCCGCCGGTACAGTGAGGGGTTGCATCAGGCAATCGAGGCGAAGGAGGGCGTGCATGTCAAGCGGGAGAACCGCACGCTTGCCACAATTACCTTCCAGAATTACTTCCGCATGTACGAGAAACTGGCCGGTATGACAGGTACGGCAGCGACCGAGGCCGAAGAGTTCTACAAGATTTATAAACTCGAAGTGGTCACGATCCCGACGAACCAGCAGATGATCCGCGAAGACCTGGGCGACTTCGTCTTCAAAACCGAGGAAGCGAAGTTCAAGGCGGTCGCGGCGGAGATCAAGGAGCGGCAGGAGAAAGGCCAGCCGGTGCTGGTCGGCACCGTCTCCGTCGAGAAGAGTGAGTACCTGAGCGACTTGCTCACACGCGAGGGCGTCGCGCATTACGTGCTGAACGCGAAGTTTCACGAGCGCGAGGCGGAGATCATCGTCAATGCGGGCGATCAGGGCGCGGTGACGATCGCGACGAATATGGCCGGACGCGGCACGGATATCAAACTCGGTGACGGCGTGCTCGAACGCGGCGGGCTGCATATTATCGGTACGGAACGGCACGAGGCGCGCCGGATTGATAACCAATTGCGCGGTCGCGCCGGCCGTCAGGGCGATCCCGGTTCGTCTCGCTTCTACGTCTCGCTCGAAGACGATCTGATGCGGCGGTTCGGCTCGGAGCGCATCGCCGGGATGATGGACAAACTCGGCGTGGACGATGACACACCGATTGAGTCGGGTCTGATTTCCCGCTCGATTGAGAGCGCGCAGACGAAAGTCGAGGGGTACAACTTCGACTTGCGCAAGCATGTTGTCGAGTACGACGACGTGGTCAACAAGCAGCGCGAGAAAATCTACGAAGATCGCGCGAAGATCGTCCGTGGCGAGAACATGAAAGACGCCGTCCTCGACGCGCTCCAGAGCGAGATCGAACACGCGGTGGATGCGCACAGCGGCGGCAACGAGCAGGACTACGATGTCGAGGGCCTGCTCAAGGCGCTCTCGACCGTGATGCCGATACCGGCGGATTTCGAGCCGGATACCCGCGATCTCGACGGCTTGAAGGAAGACCTCGTCGTGATGATGGAGGAGGCGTACGAGGCGAAGGAGGCGGAACTCGGCGACGAGAATATTCGCCAACTCGAACGGCTCGTCATGCTCCGCGTCATTGATGCGCTCTGGATCGAGTATCTCACCTCCATCGAGGACCTGCGGATCGGCATCGGCTTGCAGGCATACGGCCAGCGTGACCCACTCGTCTCGTTCAAGACCGAAGGCTACCGGATGTTCCAGCAACTCCAGCGTAACATCCTGCATGACATCGCGCACACGATCTTTCAAGTGACGCTCGTGCAGCAGGCGCCCGAGACGAATGTCTTCGCGAATGCCACGACGAACCGTGAAGCCGATGAAGAGGGCGGCAAGGCAAAGCGGGCCAGAGTGGGCGCCAATGGCAGCGGCAAGGTGGGACGCAACGCGCCGTGCCCACTGGGCTCCGGGAGAAAAGTGAAGCAGTGCTGCGGCGCCTGTGGTCTTGGCAATGGCTGCGATGGTCGGGGTATCGCAAAGTTCGGCGCGCGGGCCACGGACAAGGCGCTCACATAAAAGGGGTGCGTACTCATCCATCCTGAGGGGGAAGGATGCTCCCCCGATGTGCGAGGATCAATCGGTGCGCAGTGTCGCGAACGGTACCGGTGGCCTCGTTTGACGGTCTTCTCAACAGGGCGTACGCTGACCGCATGAGCGACACGATTGCAACCGACCCAACACCGCCGATTCCGCCTGTCATGGCCGAGCCAGCGGCGCATGCGCGGCGGTCCCCCGGTCGGGCCTTGCTGCAAGAGGCGCGGCCCAGGCAGTGGGTCAAGAACGGCATCCTCTTCGCCGGCATCGTCTTCGCCAAACAACTCACCCACCTTGCCGCCCTCTGGCACACCCTCGCCGCCGTCGTCCTCTTCTCCCTCGTCGCTTCCGCCATCTATTTCCTCAACGATCTGCGTGATCGCGACGCTGACCGCCTCCATCCCAAAAAGCGCTTTCGGCCCATCGCGGCGGGAGAAATCTCCGTGCCGCTGGCCTGGACGGTTGCCCTCGTTGGGCTTGGTATCGCGATCCCCCTTGCCTTCCTCCTGCGCCCGCTGTTCGGCGCGATCATCGTCGCCTACGTCCTCCTGCAGTGCGCCTACACCTACTGGCTCAAGGAGCAGGTCCTCCTCGATGTCTTCGCCCTCGCCGCCTCCTTCGTCCTGCGCGCGATGGCCGGGGCGGTGGTGATCGCCGCGCCGATCTCCCCCTGGCTCTATGTCTGCACCGTCCTCCTCTCCTTGTGCCTCGGCTTCGCCAAGCGGCGGCACGAACTGATGCTGCTGGAAGCGGGAGCGGGCAGCCATCGGGCGGTGCTGGACGAGTACTCGGCGACGCTGTTGGAGGAGATCATCGCGGTGGTGACGAGTGCGACGGTGATGGCGTACGCGTTGTACACCTTCAACGCGGAGAACCTGCCACCGAACCATGCGATGATGGGTACGATTCCGTTTGTGTTGTACGCAGTCTTCCGGTACCTGTATCTGGTCTACCGGAAGGGCGAGGGGGGATCGCCGGAAGAAGCGCTCTTCGCAGACCGCCCGCTCTTGATCTGCATCCTCCTCTGGGGTGCCACCAGCGTCGCTATCCTCTATATCCTCTAGCATTTCGGTTGCGGAAAGAGCGGTTGCGCGGTACACTGGCGGAGGCCGATTAGCACTCGTGTGTGGAGAGTGCTAAAGTCGGAACAAATTCCTCGCGACCGTGTTGTACACCATGAGCGCTCCACAGCGAGCGGGGAGAATGACAGAATGACGAAGTGGATCAACGGGGAGGGTTGCCATGCCTGGGCGCGATCATGACCCCCATGCGACCTACCGGTTCGGCCTTAATCTGCGGATCACCACCGATGCGTGGCGTCCGGCGCTCGAAGTCTATGAGACCGAGAAAGCACTGGTCATCCGTGCTGAATTAGCGGGGATCAACGAGGAACATTTGCGCGTCGCGCTCGATGGCGATCTGCTGACGATTTATGGCAAGCGATTGCCGGAAGCGCGCGGCGAGAGCGATATGCCTGAGCGGCGTTCGTACCATGAGATGGGTATTCCCTACGGGCCATTCCGCGCGCGCGTTGCGCTGCCATTCCCCGTCATGCGGGACGCGGTGGAGGCGAACTACGAGCACGGGGTCCTGACAATTGTGCTGCCGCGTGCGGAGCGCGTGCATATCCATGCGACGACGCCCGGAGAGCCGGTCGCCGTTGGCGCGAGCGAAGACGACAAAGCCCTCGATGCTATGGGAAAGGATAGTGAATAAATGGCGGGTAAGAAGAAGCGGACGGACGCCGATCCAATCGAAGCCGATGACGTGCAAACCGATACGCCGATTGTGGAAGTGACGGCGGTGACAGAACCGGAGAGTGCGGAGCCGATCAAGGTGAAGCGACCCGCCCGGAAGGCGCGCATCGAAATCGGGACGACCGTGCCGGATGAGGAGACGATGCCCGAATCGGTGCCGATTTTGCCGCTGCGCAACGCCGTTCTCACGCCGATGACGGGGTTGCCCCTGGAGGCGTCGCAGCCGCGCTCGCTCCGGTTGATTGACGCGGTCGTCAATGGCGACCGGCGTGTCGTGTTTGTCGCGCAGAAGGACAAGGAACTCGAGGGCGCGGGCCCGAAGGACCTCTATGCGATCGGCACGCTCGGCGTCATCCAGCAGATGCTGCGGATGCCGGACGGCAATGTCCGCCTCGGCGTGCAGGGCATGGAGCGCGTGCGCATCGGCGAGTACACGCAGGAAGAGCCATACCTGCTCGCGAAGATCGAACGGATCCCGGAGCAGGTCGTCGAGAGCCTTGAAATCAAGGCGTACATGCAGAACACGGTCAAACTGTTCAGTCAGTTGGTGGAATTGGTGCCGTATCTGAACGACGATCTGGTGACGGTCGCGGTCAATCTCGATGACCCGCGCCAACTGCTCTATCTCGTCGCGGGCACGCTCCGGATGGATGTCGAACAGAAGCAGGAACTGCTCGAAATTGACGACATCGCTGCCAAGTTCCGCTGGCTCAATAGTTTCATTTCCAAGGAGTTGGAGGTCCTTGAACTGGGCAAGAAGTTGCAGGAGCAGGTGCAGGACGAGGTTGGCAAGAGCCAGCGCGAATACTTCCTGCGCGAGCAGATGAAGGCAATCCAGAAGGAACTGGGCGAGGCAAACGATCAGGAAGCGGAAATTGCGATGATCCGCGAGAAGATCGAAGCCTCCGGCATGCCGGCGGATGCCCGTAAGGAGGCCGATCGCGAACTCGACCGGCTCGCAAAACTCCCGCCGCAGGCGGCGGAATACGGCATCATCAAGACGTACCTCGACTGGATGACCAGCCTGCCGTGGAATATCTCGACCGAAGAGCCGATTGATATCGCCAGGGCGCGCAAGCAACTGAACGACGATCACTACGATCTCGAGAAAGTGAAGCAGCGCATCCTCGAATACCTCGCGGTGCGCAAACTGAAGCAGGATCGCGCGGTCGAGGGCGAGAAGCTGCCGAATCGCGACCCGATTCTGCTCTTCGTTGGTCCTCCGGGCGTTGGCAAGACCTCGCTCGGCCAGAGCATCGCGACGGCGCTGGGGCGGAAGTTCACCCGGATGGCGCTCGGCGGCATGCGGGACGAGGCGGAGATTCGCGGCCACCGGCGCACATATATCGGCGCGATGCCGGGGCGGATTCTCCAGTCCATCCGGCGCGCGGGCGCGAACGATCCGGTTTTTATCCTCGATGAAGTGGACAAGATCGGCGCGGATTGGCGCGGTGATCCATCGTCCGCGCTGCTGGAAGTGCTCGACCCGGAGCAGAACAGCACCTTCCGCGATCACTATCTCGATGTCGAGTTCGATTTGAGCAAGGTGCTCTTCATCGCCACCGCGAACGTGCTGGACACGATTCCGGCGCCGCTACGGGACCGGATGGAGATCATCGAACTGGCGGGCTACAGCGAGGAAGACAAAGTCCACATCGCCAAGCGGCACCTGTTGCCCAAGCAGATCGAGGCGAATGGGTTGCGACCGGATGAGATGGCGCTGACGGACACGGCGCTCGGCACGATCATCGCCGGGTACACCCGCGAGGCTGGCGTGCGCAACCTCGAACGCGAACTCGGCGCGGTGGCGCGCAAGGTGGCGACCGAAGTCGCGGGCGGCTCGAAGCGCGGCGCGAAGAAAGTGATCGGCCCGACACAGGTGCGCCGGTATCTTGGTCGGCCCCGCTTCCAGCGCGAGGAAATTCGCGAGCGGACGAAGATTCCTGGCGTCGCGACGGGCCTCGCTGTCACGGCGGTCGGTGGCGACATCTTGTTCTTTGAGGCGACGCGAATGCCGGGCAAGGGCAGCCTGACGGTGACGGGGCAACTCGGCGACGTGATGAAGGAGTCCGTGCAGGCGGCGATGAGTTACGTCCGCGCGCGTGCGGCGGCCCTCGGCATTGATCCGAAAGTCTTCGCGGAGAGCGACATTCATGTCCACGTCCCGGCGGGTTCGGTGCCGAAGGATGGCCCGTCGGCGGGCATCACGCTGGCGACGGCGATCACCTCGCTCCTCACCGGCGTGCCGGTGCGGGACGACCTCGCGATGACCGGCGAGATCACGCTGCGCGGCCAGGTGCTGCCCATCGGCGGCGTCAAGGATAAGGTGCTTGCGGCGCGGCGGGCGGGACTGACAACCGTCATCCTGCCGAAGCGCAACGAGGGCGACCTCGATGATCTGCCAAAGGACGTGCGGAAAGCGATGCACTTCGTCCTCGCCGAGCACATTGACCAGGTACTTCAAGCGGCCCTCGAAAAGCCGCTCCCCGACGGCGCGCTGAAGGCGGACATCCTCGACACCATCGAGGCCCCCATCGCCGCGCGCCAGCAGGAGATCGCGGTCGTCGCATAGCAGCATCAAAGGAAACGAAAGAAGCCGGGCGATTATCCGCCCGGCTTCTTTCGTTTCGAGAAGAATTGGGTGGTAGTGGTCTGTCACAATCAATTTGCCACTTTCGCGTGAATAGCGGTGGGGGAGGGTTCGGGCTTGTCCC
>JBPCPB010000304.1:0-4682 GCA_050999735.1 Thermomicrobiales bacterium
GCGTCCACTTCCCGGAGCCGTCGTACACCGTTGCGGTGCGCCCGAAGAGCAAGAGTGATCTCGACAAGTTGGGCACGAGCCTGCATCGCTTGATCGAGGAAGACCCGACGATCCAGATCGCCCGCGATCCCGTGACGGGCGACACGCTCGTCTCTGGCATGGGCGATTCGCATGTCCAGATCGCGACGGAGCGGATGGCGCGCAAGTTCGGCGTCAATGTGGATTTGGATCTGCCCGTCGTCCCGTACCGCGAGACGGTGCAGGGCACAGCGCAGGTCACGTCTCGCCACAAGAAGCAGACGGGCGGGCACGGCCAATTCGCGGAGGTCGTGCTGATCGTTGAGCCGACGACGGCCAACGATTTCGAGTTCAAGGATACGGTCGTCGGCGGCAACGTACCGAAGAACTTCATTCCGGCGGTCGAGAAGGGCATCCGCGAGTCGCTGCACGAGGGCTTCCTCGCCGGCTTCCCGGTGACGAATGTCCGCGTGACGCTGACGGACGGCAAGTATCATCCCGTAGACTCCTCCGAAATGGCCTTCAAGATCGCCGGGTCGCAGGGCTTCAAGGAGGCGGCGCAGAAGGCCCATCCGACGCTCCTGGAGCCGGTCTACCACATGGAGATCACCGTCCCGGACTCCTACACCGGCGACATCATGAGCGATCTGAACAGCAAGCGCGCCCGCGTGCATGGTATGAACCCCGGTCGCGGCGTTACGACGATTGAGGCGGACGCGCCGCTCGCCGAGGTGCAGCGCTACGCCACCGACCTCCGCTCGATGACCCAGGGGCGAGGCACCTTCTCGATGCACTTCGACCGCTACGAAACCGTCCCCACCCACCTGCAAGACACGATCATCAAGGAGTCCCACGCCCGCCACGAAGCCGCCGCACATCAACACTAAGGACTGAGGACTGAGGGCCGGGGAGGGCGGTTCACGAACCGCCCCTACGAATCCCGTATTCTCCCCCTCTCTTTTGCCTCAAGGCAAAGGGGAGGGGGCCGGGAGGTGAGGTTGAATCCCGCACAAGAACGCGAACTGATTGCCGTCGCGACGGACGCGCGAACACGGGCATACGTGCCCTACTCGCACTATGCGGTCGGCGCGGCGATCCTGACGGCGGACGGACGGATACACGGCGGCTGCAACATCGAAAATGCTTCCTACGGCCTCACGTCGTGCGCGGAACGGAACGCGATCTTCGGCCTCGTCAGCCAGTCCGCCGACCCGGACGCGCGCCGCATTCGCGCGGTCGCCGTCGTCACGGCGGGCAACGATCCCGCGACGCCCTGCGGTGCCTGCCGCCAGGTGATTCGCGAGTTCGGCAAGGACGCCGCGATCATCATCGCCAACACGGACGGCAAAGTCTTCCTCCACACCACGCTGGACGCCTTACTCCCCCACTCGTTCGGCCCCGAGCAACTCGCATCTCCGAACGATACCGACGAACGCTGATAGCGCGTTGGTTTCGGGATGGAATGCCGTCCGTGCCCCGGCGTTACAGCGGTAATGGGTCATGGTCCTTCTCACGACGGAAAGGGAATACCGATGCCATTCACCGACGCCCAGCGCGCCTTTCTTGCCGCGCCCCGCTATGGCACCGTCGCGACGATCCGGGTGGACGGTACGCCGTCGCTCTTCACCGTCTGGTACGATCTCGATGGCGACGATATTTGGTTCATCACGCGACAAGACCTCGCCAAACTCCGCCATATCGCGCACGATCCGCGCGTCGCGTTCCATGTTGTGGACCCGTCGGGCTATCCGTATCTCGCGGTCAATGGCACCGCGACAGTCAGCATTGACGAGGACTACAGCAAGCGGCTCCAGATGGCGACGCGCTATCGCGGCCCGGAAGATGGCAAACGGTATCTGGTGGAGAACCCGCTGCCGAAGCCGGCCGCCGTTGTGCGTATCACGGTTGAGCGCGTCAGCGGGATGGACGCATGACGCAGGAGGCATCGCCGGTAGCGTAGGCTTTCCAGCCTGCGGTCACCGGTGCAGAAATAAATTACATACGATAATACTCTTCCGCAATAGTAAAATGGCGTAATGCCTTACGTAGGGGCGATTCGTGAATCGCCCTTTTGCGGCGGCATGGCGCTGTGGTAAAGACCCGGACATCGGGGGCGGGCGATTGTACCTCGGCGCGATCGCCCCTACGAAACGATCCTGATCACGACACGTCTATCGTGGAAGAGTATGACGCCTCATCGCGGCCGTCTTACCCAGATCGGTGATCACTCACTCTCCGGTGCGACAAGCGCTTGCCAGAATGCGTTCGCGTCCTCGATTGATCCCTCCAATGCATCGGGACCGGCACCCCACCCCGTTCCGGCCCCGACCATCGCCGTTCCTCGTGCCCACAATTCACCAACCGGGGCAAGCGTGCGCCGCGCCAACTCCTCGTACCCCGCAACTTTGCGCACCCGATCTGTCTCCGCGAGACAGGCACGGAACTGAGCGAGGTATGCCGGATCGTGCGCGGTCCAGTACATAATCGCTTCCTTCTCACCCCGCCACGGCAGTCCCCGCACAGTGAAGTACGCAGTCATCACCTCTGCCAAGCCATACAGAAGGCGGAAATCCACCACTTCCCGATAGACGGGATCGTCCGACGCGAGGTAGCGTTTCGCCTGTGCCACGTTGTAGCCGAGCGTTCCCCACGCCCAATAGGGTCTCTCAGGGGCTGCGACCGCCAACGGTGGAGCGGCGCGTGCGACGGCCTGCGCGTCTGCCAAACGCCCCGCGCGGTCGTGAACGATCCGTCCATCGCGCAGCCACCGGATCACCGCTCCCTCATCGCTCCCCTCGCGCCATGTGGTCGGCTCGGCGATGATACGCGCGAGGGCGGTGATTGGGGTGCAATAGATCTCGGTGACATGCCTGTCCACCCACGTCACGACCATCCGTGGCGCCGCGGGATCATCGGCGAGGATCAAGAGCAGGTCGTAATCGCTCGCCGCGTTGAACGTGCCCGAGCCTGTGGAACCCATGAACAGGATGCCGTCAACGGCGGCCCGGGTTGCCAGTCGGGCGGCGAAGGCATCGAGCGTGAGCGTATCGATCATCGCCGGAATCGTCGTGAAAGGCATCGCTCCTTCTCCCGCGCTCCGTGCCCCGTATTTTCTGACAGGGGTCATGATGTCTCACTCTGTGAAAACGGGTTCCTCGTCATTACCCCTGTTTGATCGCCGTCAGGTGCAGGCCCGTCGCCCACGGGTTGCGCTTGAGGAGCGTGTCTTCCCAGTAGGAGAGCCGCCACGTCGGGAAGAAGACGACGCGCTGCACCGCCTTCGTGACTGTTGCGCTTCGCCCTTCCGGCTCACGGCGCAACCGCTCCCGCCCCCAGTAATCTACAATGTCATGCACTTGTCCGAGCAGATGAAAGGAATATGACAGATCGCTCGGCTCCAATCCATGCGCGCGGAATGTCGCCGCGACGCTTTCCGCCGTCAACCGGTGGATATGTCCGACGTGGTCGTGTTTCCACTGGTGGATTGGAATGCGCCGACTATTGGTCAGCGCGCGAAAGAGGGTTTTCGGCTGCCCTTCGAGCGGGATGAAGCCGTGGAAGAGGCCGCCCGGTGTGAGGATACGCGCGATCTCCGCGACGCACCGGCTGACATCCGGCACATGTTCGAGGAGATCGAAGAGAAGAACAATGTCGTAGGAACTGTCCGCCGCCGGAATGTGCGCCGCGTCCGCGACGAGATATGCACCGCCATTCCCCGCGCGAAGCGCTTCCCGGATCGCGCTCACACTCAGATCCGCCCCAACGAGCGTCACGTCCGGCCGCTCCCTGTGGATGGCGCGGTTATGCCGCCCTGCGCCACAGCCGAGCAGCAGGCACGATCCCGTGTGGCCCATCATCGCATCGAAGGCGCGGCGCAATCGCAAGCCGCCAATCGTCCGCTCGGTTGAGGAGATGCCGCCGCGCCCCTGAATCGTCGCCGCTTCTTCGTAGTCGAAATCAAGGGGCGGGGAGGGCGGTTCGCAAACCCCCCCTACGTCGCTCATTGCTCGTTGCTCATTGCTCATTGCTTCGCGCAGTCTTGAGGCGATCCAAGAGTTCGACGAGGTCGGTGGCGACGAAGGTTGGTTCGATGCCGGTCGTGGCGATCTCCTCGCGCTGCGAGACGCCGGTGAGGACGAGAACGGTGCGCGATCCGATTCGGTTCGCGCCGAGGATGTCGGTGTCGAGCCGGTCGCCAACCATCAGGACTTCGCGCGGCTGCAAGCCGAGACGCTGGCAGGAGAGTTCGAACATGTATTTTTCCGGCTTGCCGATCACCGTCGGCTGGACATCGGTGGAAGCGACGAGCGCGGCGATCATCGCACCGCAGCCCGGCACCAGCCCCTCCTCGGTCGGGAGCGTCGTGTCCGGGTTCGTGGCGACAAAGGCCGCGCCCGCACGGATGGCGAGACAGGCGCGCTTGATGTCGTCGTAGCCGAAATGGAGGTCAGTGCCAACGACCTGCACCTGCGGGCGTCGGTCATCCCGCGTGAAGCCGCCTTCGTCGTAGAGCACTTCGATCAGCGCCTGCATGCCGACCGTGCCAACGGTCACATCCGGTGGGTAGGTCGCGCGCAGATAATCGCGCACGGCGATGCCGGAGGTGATGATCGTCTCCTTCGGCACCGTCACACCGTGGCCCGCCAACCGCTCGACGTACATCT
>JBPCPB010000352.1:0-5286 GCA_050999735.1 Thermomicrobiales bacterium
CCCGCCCGCCTCCCGATGGCGAAAGGCAGGGTGGAAAGCCTGCTACCACCGGGAAAAATGAGTCATGCATGGATGTCAGACACGTGCGTTGACCTTCGCCAGTCCTTCGCGGATTGGCCCCATTGCGGCGGCGTGTTCCTGCTTCGCCGCAGCGAGGGCGTCAGGGTTGGTCATCAGATCGATCGCGGTCATCGCCATCGTCTTCGTACCGGCGATCAGGGAGTCATGACCGCGCTCGGTTTTTGTCGCGACGGCAACATCGCGCGAGTGCCAGTCCGCCTCCTCGACGCAGATGCCGATGTAAGCATAGACCCACGGTACTTCGTGGCTGACATTGCCGAAATCGGTCGAGCCGCCGCCCTCGCGCGGGGGGCCATCGTGTACATCCCGGCCAATCACTTCCATATTCGCGCGCATCACAGCGCCGAGCGCGCGATTGGGAACGTAACTCTGGTACGGTTTGATGTACTCCTTCCATTCGAGCCGCGCGCCGGTCGCGGTCGCGGCGCCCTCGGCGCAGGCGACGACGCGGCGTTTCAATTCGGCGGCGTAGACCGGGTCGTACGAGCGGATGCGGAAGCGGCACGCGGCGTAGGGCGGGATGACATTCGGCGCGCCGCCGCCACTCGTCACGACGCCGTGAATGCGCGCCTCGGAGCGCACCTGCTGCCGCAGCATGCCAACATTGTTGAAGGTCTGAATCACGGCGTCGAGCGCATTGATGCCGGTATGCGGGTTCGCTGCGGCGTGCGCGGCCCGCCCGTGGAACATGAAGTCAATCCCGTACGCGACCATCGAGGGCTTGAGGGCAATGAAGTCCTCGGTCTGCGGGTGGATCATGATCGCCGCGTCCACGCCATCGAAGTAGCCGTGTTCCAGCACGGGAATCTTGCCGCCCGCGTTCGGGACGGCCGATTCCTCCGCCGGGGTGCCGAGGACGACGACCCGGCCCGGCAATAACCCTTGCTGCCCTAACCGCGCGAGGGCGATGCCCGCGCCAATCGCCGCGTTGGCGATGATGTTGTGCCCGCAGCCATGCCCGACATCCGGCAATGCGTCGTACTCCGCGATGGTCGCGATGGTCGGGCCGTCCGGGTTGCCGCCGGGGAGGGTGGCGCGAAACGCGGTGTCGAGGCCGGCGATGCCCCGCTCCACCTCCGCGCCGAACTCCTCCAGCATCTCGGTCAACTTCGCGGACGCCTGATACTCCTGCAAGCCGAGTTCGGGGTTCTCCGCCATCCAATCGCTGCACCCGATCAGCATTCGTGAGACTTGCT
Source organism: Thermomicrobiales bacterium (assembly GCA_050999735.1). Lineage (GTDB taxonomy): Bacteria > Chloroflexota > Chloroflexia > Thermomicrobiales > JALYUS01 > JALYUS01. The sequence continues at coordinate 1,278 of JBPCPB010000352.1, forward strand.
CCACCTCCCGCTGTGCCGCCGCCTTCAATGCTGCTACATCTGTCATTCGTTACTCCCTTCGTTGGTGGTGCGCGGTTTGCGCGCCACAATCCAGACGAATGTCGTCGGCCTCCCGAATTCCTCGGCGGTTTCCGGGCGTGTCGTAACGATGTCGAATCCCGCATCGCGCACCAGCCGTTCGTTTGTCTCGGCATCATAGCCACTGAAGTACATCGGTGCGCCGAGCCAATCGTCCTCGATGTCACCCGCCGAGTCATCATTGCTGAACGACGCGACGAAGAGGCCATCGGGGCGTAGCCATCTCGCGATCTGTCGCAGGAGCGCGGCGTGCTCTTCGCGCGGTACATGGCCCAGCGCATAAAATGCGCAGATCGCATCGAAGGTGTCTGGCGGGAAATCCAACCCGGTCATGTCGGCGTGGATGAATGTCGCATTGGGCACGTTGCGCCGAGCAAGAGCGATCTGCCGCGCCGAAATGTCAATGCCCGTCATGGCGAACCGTTCCGCGAGGCGTTGTGTGGTCGGGATGCCCGCGCCGCAGCCAAGTTCAAGCACCGCCGCACCGATGGGTAGCGCATCGAGCAGGACGGTTGTGTAGCGGTCACGTTCCCGCAGGCGAATGCCTGCTGCCCCCCATACGAGGTACCGCTCCGCGATTTGGTCGTACCCGCGCGCGACGACCTGCTTCGGATCAATTGGGTCAGTCACACCCGCTCCCAGCCTTCAAGCCGCGCGATGGCGTCACGGACGACCGCAGGCACGGGCCGCTTCGCCTTGCGCACCGGATCGAAGTTGACGAACACGGCAGTCGCGCGGAAATACGGGTCGGGGTCGCTCTCTTTCCACATCTCAAAGGCGAAGGTCAGGCTCGTCGTACCGATGGTTGTGCAACGGACGCCGATCTCCACTACGTCATCGAGTTGGAAGGAGCGGAGATAGTCGAGTTCCGCATGCACGGTCGCGACATCGAAGACGTTTGCGTCCGCGAGGTCGTAGAGATGCAGCCTGAGGCCCGTACGGAAATATTCGGTCTGCGCGATGTCCATGTACGACAGGTACCGCCCATTATAGACGACCCGCTGCCCGTCAATCTCGTCGTACCGGACGCGGAGGGTATGCACAAAATGGAAGTCGTCGCGTATCATCGCCTACCTTTTTCCCGGTGGTGTCGGGCTTTAGCCTGCCGCTCGCTGTGGCAGGCTAAAGCCCGACACCACCCAGTCTATCAGATGGCGGTACAATAGCGGCAGGCAGTTCGGCTACGGAGGAACGAGATGGAATCGGCAGTGATCGTCGCGGCGAAGCGGACCGCGATTGGCGCATTCGGCAAGGCATTCAAGGATATTCCGACGGCGACGCTCGGCGCGACGGCGGTGCGGGCGGCGATGGTGGATTGCGGGATCGCACCGGGCGATGTAGATGATGTGGTAATTGGCTGCGTCGGCCAGATCGGTCAGGACGCGTATATCGCGCGGGCGGTCAGCCTCGGTGCGGGGTTGCCGATTGAGATCCCGGCATACACGGTCAACCGCCTCTGCGGCTCCGGCGCGCAGGCCATCGGCAGTGCGGCGCAGGCGATCCTCGCGGGAGACGCGCGGATCGTCGTGGCGGGCGGCGTCGAGAAAATGAGCGGCTACCCATTGCTCGCCGATGTCCGGTGGGGCACGCGCCTCGGCGACACTGCCCTCAAGGATGCGCTCACGCTCGCTCTCTCGGACCCGTTCTCGTGCCGCCACATGGGCACAACAGCGGAGAATATCGCCCGGCGCGACGGCGTGAGCCGCGCCGATCAGGATGCGTTCAGCGCGATCAGTCAGCAGCGGACGGCTGCGGCGGTCGAGGCGGGTCGCTTCGATGAGCAGATCATCCCCGTCACCGTGCCCGGCCCGAAGCGGACGACGGTGGAAGTGACGCGAGACGAGCATCCGCGCCCGGAGACGACCGCCGAGACGCTCGCGAAACTTCCGCCGGTCTTCGAGAAAGAGGGCAGTGTCACGGCGGGGAACGCCGCCGGGATCAATGACGCGGGCAGCGCGACAGTGATGATGGCGGCCTCGGAAGCAGCGGCGCGCGGCATCACGCCGCTCGCCCGTGTCGTGGGCTGGGCGGTCGTCGGCGTCGAACCGGAATACATGGGCATTGGCCCGGTGCCCGCCGTGCGTAAGGCGCTGGCGAAGACCGATTTGACGCTGGACGACATCGCGCTCTTTGAACTGAACGAGGCATTCGCGGCGCAGTCGCTCGCCTGCATCCGCGAACTGGGGCTGGACATGGAGAAGGTCAACGTTAACGGCGGCGCGATTGCCCTCGGCCACCCGATTGGCGCGACGGGCAACATCCTCGCCGTCAAACTGATCTACGAACTGCGGCGGCGCGGCGAGCGGTATGGCATCGTCACTGCCTGCATTGGCGGCGGGCAGGGGATCGCGGTCGTGTTGGAAAATCTCGCCGCCTGAAAGTAGCGAGGTGTAGCACCTGGCTCTGCCATCATTTCGTACGGGCGATGCTTGAACCGCCCTCTTGCGGTGGCAGGATATTCCGGGAGTGGTGCGGATGACCCGGAGGGCGATTCACGAATCGCCCGTACGAAGCGATCCCGATTGAGGCATCACAGCAAGTCTATCGTGAAAGAGTATTACTCGTTACTCGCTACTTGACGAGGGTGGTGATGAGCCGGATCGTGGCCTCCAGATCGCCGGTCGAGAGCCGGAAGCAGGATGCCTGCGCGGTCAGGCGAGCGGCAACGGCGAGCGCGAGCGGCGGTGTCTCCGCAAGTGTCTGGCTGAAGGGAAGCAGCGCAATAGCGGCGTCCGCGACCGATAGCGGCGTCAGCGATGGGGGAGCGTCCGGTTGCAAAGTCGGTAAGAAGACGAACCGAACCGGCGCGGAATGTTTCGCCCACATGGGTGGGACGAAGTAGCCGGGTGGTGCGTCATCGAACCGCCATGGAGGCGTGCCGTGCAGTCCTTTGATGCGGGCAATCGTTCCCTCATCAACATGAAACGCGCGCTGAAATGCGTGCAATTCAAGGGTCGTTGGTTCCATGAGGATCACATCGTCCGCGAACGGAAGGAAGCCGCGCGCCATTAAGCCGAGGGTCAGCGTCGTCTTCCCGCTTCCCGAAGCGCCGAGAATCAACATGCTCAACCGAGCATCCGGCGTGAGGAGCGCCGCGCCGTGGAGGTGAAAGAGGTCGCGGCGGAACGCCAGCATATCCGTGACAAGATGCCACTCGATGGCCATCAGGGCATTCGTGAGGGTATCGGTTCGGTAGGTAATGACCTCTCCGCTCGAAACAACCCAGGAATCATCGTCCCGCGCGATGGAGTACGAGACGCAATCGGCGGCGCCATCGCTGTCTGCAATCGCAAATGCCTCAAGAATCTTCAATACGGGATGATACGCCGATGGGTCGGTGACACGCACCTGTACCGTGTAGCCGTGGAGGTCATAGTACATGGAGAGAATACCTGCTCCTGCGTTTGGCGAAGAATGATCGGCTGACAGTGTGAGAAAGGATGACTGCATCGCCGTGTTATCCCTCATCGCTGCGAAGCAGGCCGCGTGCATACAGGTCCCGGAGAATCGCGGCCACGTCCGCTTCCACGGTCGGAACATCGGGGAAAATGTCACGAATCTCGGCGGCAATCATTGCGAAATCATGTGCGCCATCGCAATACTCCCACACGAGCGCCGCGGTCGGATTGAGCGTCGTCAACTGGTTCGCGGTGACATGGTAGAGAATCATGCCCCCGTCCTGAAGCAATTCGTCGCGCACCTGCTCGCCTTTTTTCGGGAATCGGGTCGCCATCTCTCCCGACATTTCATCGGACTCAAAGGCGCTCGTCATCGGTGACATTCCTCACTCTCTGCACATCTGCCCACGAAACCCCGACCACTCTCACCTACAGCATACCATCCTACTGGTCTATCATAGACCTGGTGGGGGGGGGGGTCGCCCCGCCACCCCCCACCCTCCAACCCGAAGCCACTCCCCCCCGGTTGTCAC
>JBPCPB010000415.1:0-5486 GCA_050999735.1 Thermomicrobiales bacterium
CCGGCGGATTCCTGCGGCGCGGCAATACCACGATCATGATCGGTGTGCAGGATGAGCAAGTGGACCCGGTGCTCGATCTCATCCGCGGGCAGGCCCGCTCCCGCCAGTCGGGCGAGTCGAACGCGCCAGTGCAGACCGCCGCCGCCACCGTCTTTGTCCTCGATCTCGAAGATTACCAGCGACTGTAGGATTCCCACCCTCCCGGTTCTCCTCTCTCAAAGAGGAGGGGGAGTGCGTGCGTGTTCGCAAGACACGCGCTACACGGCGTTCCTCTCGATTGGACGCAGCGCACGTTGGACGGTTGCGACGACACTCGCGGGGGTGCCGGTACTTCTGTCGTGGGATTTGCTGCTGATCCTTGTGCTGCCGGTTGTCGGAGCGTTCACTAAAGGCACCCCATACGGTGTGGAGGGAAGCGCCGCCGCGATCTGGGCGGTGGTGGCGGGCGCAATCGGCATCGCCTTCATCGGCTCGGTGGGGGCGCACGAGTTCGCGCATGCCCTCGTCGCGCGGCGCGTCGGATTGCCGGTGCGCTGGGTAAAACTCTCGCTACTCGGCGGGGCGGCGGAGATTTCCGCCGAGCGGAGCACGCCCGCCGATGAAGTTGCGGTCGCACTCGCCGGGCCGGGCGTCAGTTTCGCGCTGGGCAGCGCGACGGGCCTGCTCGCGCTGCTCAGCCATGAGCGGAACGGTCCGCTCTTCGCGCTCTTCATCGCGCTCGCGATCATGAACGGGCTACTCGTCGTACTAAATCTCCTACCGGGATTTCCGCTTGATGGCGGGCGAATCGTGCGCGCCTTCGCGTGGTACGTCGCGGACGATCTCATGCAGGGGACGCGCGTCGCCGCCGGATATGGGCAGGTGGTTTCGTGGGCGCTCCTCGCCCTTGGCGGAGTGACCACCTTCTATTCGCCGCTCTTTGGGCTGTGGACTATTCTCATCGGCTACTATATTGGCCGGGCGGGGCGACTCTCGTTCGTGCAACTGCTCTGGCAGGAGACGAGCCAGGAAATCCCGCTGACCGCGATCACCGGCCCCGGCCCACTCCTCGCGCCGGATAAACTGATCGGCGATGTCGTGGATATCTTCCTCTCGGATCGCCTCAGCGGCCCCCGGCCCGTCGGTGCGGACGGCGTCGTGCTCGGCGTCCTGGACCTCGATACGAATGTGCGCAAGGTACCCCGCCCGCTCTGGATGGAGACAACCGTCCGCGACGCGATGACGCCGGTTGATGCGCTACCCCGGCTGACGCTCTCGCCGGACCTCACGCTCTACAACGGCCTGCGGCTGCTGGAACGTACCGACGCGCGGACGATCGCCGTCGTCAATGAGGCGGGCGCGGTCGTTGGCCTCGTCACGCGGGAGCGCGTTGATCGCTGGGTGCGCTCCCGCCTGCGCGAAACGGGTTTTCGCGTCAAAAAGCCGCCCCGGCAACCATTCTAAAAGGACTAAGGACTAAGGACTGAGTATATTGCTCCCCTCTCTATTGCTGCCAAGCGGGCGCCCTTTGGGCAGGTGAGAGGGGGTTGGGGGGTGAGGTTTCCCACCAACTATCCCGGAATCCCTGACGCCGATGTGAGGGTCGCGGTGATGGTATCGCCCTCGCCGTCTGCCATCGGCGCGTGCGGGGTGGCGCGGATATAGCGCAAGGGGTTGTAGGAGAACGAGAATTCCTGCGTGGTCAGCGGATCGGCGAACTCGCGGATCTCCCAGTTGCCGTCCGGGTAGAGCTCGGCGACCTCGCGGGCAATCATCTCCGCCTCGGTGAGATCGAGGAAGACATTGCGCTGGAACTCATTGCCGACAACTTCCTGAACCATCTGCAACCGGGGCCGACTGATAACGATATAGCAACGCGCCGTCTCGATCGCACGGGTCGTGTCAATCGGGATCTGGGTATAGCACGTAATGTCGCCCTCGACGTTTGCCTGGCAGGAGAGGCGCAACGGCGCGGCCTTCAATTTGCGGATTTCGGCATTGGTGCGATCCGAGAGGTTCCAGTCCGGTTCGACCGCGACTTTGCAGGTGCCGCAGAGGCCGTGCCCGCCACAATTGAGGAACTTGGCGGGAAAACCATAGACATCAATGCCGTTATCGAGCGCGGCGCGGCGCAGATTCGCGCCATACGGCACTTCGATGGTGCGGTTCTCATTCGGAAAGTACACCTTCGGCATCGCTTTGATCTCCTTTGACCGGCATGTGCATGGCACGACCGCAACGGCGCGGCTGTGTGATACCTGTAGCGTAGCACAATCGCTGCCCGGTGGAAACGTCGGCACACACGATTGACGCACGCGCGTGGATGCGCGTACAATCGGCGTTGCCGGGCTACCGGACGAATTTCGCGAAAAACCCCGACCGGGCGGGAAGGAGGGTACGACGATGACAATGTTTGCATCCGTGCTGCATGATCGGCGTCGTGGTTCTCCCGTCTGCTTGCGGGATACGCGCTCGTAATCTCCTTTTCCTCTCGCTCCTCGACGCTGCATGTGCATGCATCACGGGTTCGGCATCGCCTGACCGGGCTTTGTGCTGTCTGTTCGTCTTCCACGATGTGTTGGGAGATCAGCGTTCTTCACGAGGAGCATTGCACGTTGAGCAAAACCCGCCGTTCTGTCCCGGATAGTGATGTGGACACGACCGATCGTGACGTTTCATCGTTGCTCGAAGGATTGGTCGTGGATGGCAGCCGAGGTATCTACCGCGTGGAAACCGCCGAGGGGACGCTGCGCTGCGAGATTCGCGGGCGTTTACGCAAACAACTCCATTACGCCAATACGAGCGGTACGACGTTCCGCAACAGCGTGCAGCGGGTCAAGGTCCATACCCACGATCCCGTTACGGTCGGCGACCGCGTGCGCGTGCTCGTTACAGGCCGGGAGACGGGCATGGTCGAGGAAGTCGTCGCGCGGGCTGGGGGCGCGTTCACGCGGCGCGACCCGGAGGCCGGTCAAGGGACACTCCGTTCGGTCGTTGGCCTCGAACAACTGGTTGCCGTCCTCGCCGCCCGCGAGCCGGAGCCGCATCTCGGCCTGCTCGACCGGTTTCTGGTCACCGCCGAGTCAGGAGATCTCCGGGCGGTCATTTGCATCAACAAGGTGGACCTCGGTCTGTCGCCGCGGCTCGAAGAGCGGTTGGCGATCTATCGTGGCCTCGGCTACCCGGTGGTGCTGACCAGTGCGGCGTCGGGCACCGGTATTGACGCGCTGCGGGAACAGTTGGCAGGCCACATCTCCGCGTTTCTTGGGCCATCAGGCGTCGGTAAGTCCAGCCTGCTCAATGCGCTGCAACCGGGCCTGCACGAGCGGATCAGCGCCGTCAGTGATGCGACAGGCAAAGGACGGCATACGACGACGGGGACCCGTCTCTTCCCGCTCGGCGCATCGGGCGGCTACATCGCGGACACGGCGGGGATCCGCGCCCTGGCGCTGCAACCGGAGACGCTTCGCCACCTCGACACCTGCTTTCCGGAGTTCCGGCCGTATCTCGGCGCCTGTGCGCTCGGCGATTGCAGCCATCTGCATGAGCCGCGATGTGCCGTCCGTGATGCGGTTGGCGCGGGTACGATTGCACCGGCCCGCTATGCGAGTTATCGCCGGATGTTGGGTGGCGAAGGCGACCCGGCGGCGTCGGCAGCGCGCGATGTCCCGTACCTCTGGTGGAGCGGCATCGCCGACCGCGCGACGCGCGAGTGAAAAAGTAACAAGTAACAAGTCGAAAGGGGAATATGCTTCGGTAATCGCAATGCTGTACTTGTTACTTTTGACTTGTTACTTGTTGCTCAGAGATGGCATTGACAGCGCCCGTGCGGGTCGCGTAGACTGCCATGCGGTGCGGGCCGTGTGGCCCGCCTTTACGATGCCTTTCCGCTCCATCCACGCGTTGGCCTGCACCGCCGCGCGATGACCGTGATGGGGCGATGTACTCCACGGAAAGGGAGGAACGGTGCGCACCTATGAACTGATGGTTGTTTTTGCCCCCGACATCGCGGAAGACGAGATGCCGGGCGCGCTCGAGCGGGTTTCCGGCTACATTACCACCGGTGGTGGCGAAGTCTCCGAACTGACCACAACCTCGCCCTGGGGGCGTCGCCGCCTCGCGTACCCGATTCGCGATTTTCGCGACGGCTTTTATGCCCTCTATCTCTGCAACCTCGCCCCCGAAGGCATCGGCGAACTGGAACGCGATCTCGGTCTGAACAACCAGGTGCTGCGCAGTCTCGTGACATCCTACACGCCGCCGAAGCCGAAAAAACCGAAGAAGGGCGCTGAGGAGGAAGCGGCGGAGAATGTGGCTGAGGGCGGCGAAGCGGCGGAAGACGAGGCGATTGCCGCACCGAGCGGCACGAGTATGGACACCGATACGGACCTGACGACAGGGCCGCAGGGTGAAGACCTGACCGAGCCACCGACGGCGGAAACGCCCGCCGCTGAGGATGAGCGCGAGAGCGAACCCGCCCGCGTGTAGGGCAGGGAGGAGCACAGCGATGGCGCGTGGTTTAAACAAAGCGATGCTGATTGGCAATCTCGGTCGCGAGCCGGAGATGCGGTATACCCCGGACGGGAAACCGATCGCGACCTTTAGCGTCGCCACCAGCCGGAGCCGCCGCGACCCGAATGGGAACTGGATGGACGAGACGGAGTGGCATCGCATCGTCGCGTGGGATCGCCTCGCCGAGACCGCCAGCCAGTATCTCCACAAGGGCAGCAAGGTCTACGTCGAGGGTCGTATCCAGTCGCGCAAGTATACTGACAACGGGGGCGTCGAGCGCACGGTCTACGAGATTGTCGCGAATGACCTGACGCTGCTCGATCGCCGCCAGGATAGCGGCGAGAATACGGACGACTGGGGCGATGGGGCGAGCGCGCAACCGCAACGCCCGCAACGTCCGCAGCCGCAGAAAAAGCCCGCCGGTGATGAGGAGACCTTCGCATCCGAAGAATTCGACGATGTGCCTTTTTAGGCGCCGCTAACGTACACACATCAGGAGGAATAGCCCGTGGCTGACCAGCAACGCCCGCAGGGGGCATCAAATGAGAGTGCGCCGAGCGATAACCGCCCACCCCGTTCCGATGACCGTCGTAGTGACGGTGGCGGCGGTGGCGGTCGGTTTGGCGGTGATGGTGGTGGCGGTCGCCGATTTGGCGGTGGTGGTGGCGGCGGTGGCCGGTTTGGCGGTGGTGGTGGCGGTGGCGGTCGGTTCAGTGGCGGCGGTGGTGGCCGTCGCCGCGTGGACATCTTCGCCGCCGACGGCGTAGACGAGATTGACTACAAGGATGTCGCCCGTTTGCGCCGGTTCCTCTCGGAGCGCGGCAAGATCGAGCCGCGTCGCAAGACCGGCCTTTCCGCGAAGCGCCAGCGCGCCCTCGCCGTCGCCATTAAGCGCGCGCGGCATCTCGCGCTGCTTCCCTTCGTTGCCGGCGGACGACAATAATAACGAGGACTAAGGGCGAAGGACGAAGGACTAAGTGAGAATGGATCCTTGC
>JBPCPB010000463.1:0-7645 GCA_050999735.1 Thermomicrobiales bacterium
GTACTGGATCGCGTGATAGACGCCGCGAAACGAGTTGACATTCTTGATCTCGACTTTTGCGCCGAATTCTGTCGCGCCGTACGGGCGAAGCGAGACATTCGCGTCGCAGCGCAACGCGCCTTCCTCCATATTGCCCGTGGACGCGCCGATGTAGCGCAAAATGTCCCGCAAGGTGACGAGGTATTCGCGCGCCTCTTCGGGGGAGCGCATGTCCGGCTCGCTGACGATTTCGAGGAGCGGCACGCCCGCCCGGTTGAGGTCCACGAGCAAGTAGCCCGATCCGTCGGCGTGCGTGCGATGCAACGAGCGGCCTGTATCTTCTTCCATATGAACGCGCGTGATGCCGACCTGTCGCTCGCCTGCATCGGTGATAAGGGTGACGAAGCCGCCGCGACTGACCGGCAAATCGTACTGCGAGATCTGGTAGCCCTTCGGCAGGTCGGGATAGGTGTAGTTTTTCCGGTCGAACTTGCTTTCGCGCTGTACCTCGCCGTGCAGGGCGAGCGCGACGCGCACCGCCTGGCGCACCGCTTCGCGGTTGATGACCGGCAGCACGCCAGGCATGCCCATGCAGACCGGGCAGACATGCGCATTCGGTTCACCGGCAAACGCCGCCGCGCTGCACCCGCAGAACATCTTGCTATTGGTGATCAATTGCGCGTGAATTTCGAGGCCGATGACGGTTTCAAATGCGACCGCCGATGCAACCGTATCAGTGACCACGAGACCTTCCTTCGTCGCGCTACCCGCGAATGCGGATGGCTGCATATCACGCAATTCAGCATACCACCGCGTCTACAGCACTTCAATCGCGTGTCCGCCTCTGGTATCGTACGGCGATGAGTGATGCGACGGACGATTTCGATGTCATTATCGCGGGCGCGTCGTATGCGGGGTTGACGGCCGCGCGCCACCTCGACCGGCACGGCCACCGCGTGCTCCTCCTCGACGAACACGCGATCGGCGCGGTGCGGCATTCCGCATGCGCCGTGCCGACGCGGACGCTCGCCGATGTCGGTGGCCTGTCAAGTAGTCTCCAGGAGACCGCGTGGGGCGTCATTCACACGAAACTGAACACGGTGCGCTATCGGTCGCCGGAACCGTGGACGATCTTCGATCATCGCGCCGTCTGCGATGCGCTCCGCGCCCAGGCGCCGCATGTGCCGTTTCTGCACGCGCGCATTTCGCAATTCGACGGGCGCGCGGTGACAACGGACAAAGGGCAATTCACCGCGCGGTACTTTCTCGACGCGACCGGGTGGCGTGCCGCGCTCGCGTCCGCGCGTCAGCCCGGCTTCGTTGATCGTGGCCGCGCGACGATCGGCATGGAAGTGACCGTCCCCCATCGCACCGACGCGATGCATTTCTACGTCAACCGCGACATCGTTCGCTGGGGGTACGGGTGGATTTTTCCCTGCGGCGATGCATCGCGCGTCGGACTTGGCGCGTTCGACAACCCGAAGGGTATCCCCGATTTGCTCCGCGCCTTCCTGCGCCGCCTCGGCATGTCGGATGATCTGCGCAGCGCCGAGCGCACCGGTGGGTTCTTGCCGTGGCAACAGCGGCCCGCCGTTCTCGACAATCTCTGGCTGCTCGGCGACGCTGCCGGGCATTGCCTGCCCCTGACTGGCGAGGGCATCCGGTTCGCCTTTCAGGACGGCGACGTGGCGGGCCGCTTGCTCGACGCGGTGATTGCCGGAAACCGCACCTGGGACACCGCCAGCGCGCTTTACGCCCGCACGGTCGAGCGACACCGCGCGCGGATCGGCTCCTTTACGCATCTGCAAACTTTCGTCCGGCATGTCCCGAACGCGGCATTCGCGCCAATGGCATGGTTGCTGGCGCGTCGGGCCGTCCGCAGTGGGGGCCTGACGCGCTACATGAATTGGGAACACGACGCCGTTCCCGTCGTACCATGATCTGCCGCGTGTCGGTCATCATTGCCACGTACAACGGCTTGCGGTATCTCATTCCGTGTCTCCGCGCGCTTCAGGAGCAGACCTTTCGGCAGTTCCACATCGTCGTCGTAGACGATGGCAGCAGCGATGGTACGTGCGATGCCGTCCGCCGCGACTTTCCGGGCGTCGGCATCGTGCGATTGCCACGGAATGGAGGGTTGGCGCGGGCGCACAATGCGGCGATTGCGGTGAGCGATGCCGAGTATGTCGTGCTGCTTAATAATGACACGGAGCCGGAACCGCACTGGCTTGAACGATTGGTCGCCGCCGCCGATGCGCGCCCGGATGCCTGGGCAGTCGCGTGCAAACTCCGCCTGTGGGATCGCCGCGACGTGCTCCATGCTGCCGGAGATGGATTTGGCGCTGATGGCATCCCGCGCAATCTCGGCGTTTGGGAACGCGACGATGGCCGGTGGGACGATGGCCGGTGGCTCTGGGGACCGCAAGGCGGCGCGGCCCTCTATCGTCGCGCCGTCCTGCGCGCGTTGTCGTCCGACACGGTTGGCGCTCCGTTCGATACGTCATTCTTTATGTATTGCGAAGACGTGGACCTGAACTGGCGGGCGCGATTGGCCGGTTATTCAACGGCATTCGCACCGGAGGCCATCGTCTATCATCATCTGAGCGCGACCGGTGGCGGCAGCCTCGCCGCATACTACGTCGGACGTAACACACTCGCCGTGCTCGTGAAAGACATTCCGACAACGATCCTGCGGCGGCATTGGCGGGCAATCCTGCGGGCGCAACTGCGCATCACGCGGCAATCGCTGCGGCATTGCCGTGAACCGGCAGCGCGGGCGCGGTTTCGTGGTCAGGTCGCCATTGTCCCGATGATCCCGGCGCTCCTCCGGGCGCGCGCGGTCGTGCAATCACGCCGAGCGGTCGCGGCCGCAGCACTGGAGCGTGACCTCTATGACGGTCTTAGGTGAGCCAGCCGCGTCGCCGGAGCACTTCGCTGCCGAGCAAGCCGAGGACAATTCCCTTCGTGTCCGGGTGATACTCGAATCTGTTCCGCTCGAAATACTGAACCAGATACGTCAAGCCATCGGTCGCGCTCTTTTCCTCGAACGGCTCGCAGAGCGGCAGCCCGTAGATCGGCAGGCCGCCATGCGCGTCCCAATACGTCTTGAACGCGCCGCTGAGTGTGTGGCCGACTTCCGGGAAAAAGCGTGTGTCCGGCGTGTCGTCCACATGTGCGACCGTGACGAACGGTTTTTCGCCGTCGCGGCCTTGCGCGATCATGATGCCGAGACGGCCAAGTTCGACCGCATACGGTGTTCCGGCCTTTTCGGGATGCGCCTCGAACCGGGCGCGCTCGAAATACTGGACTTTGTATGTCTTCTTGTCGTCGGGATTGGTGTCATTGAAGGCCTCCGTGATCGGATAACCGAATTGGGTGAGGCCTCCGTTCGCATTCCAATAAGCGAGAAAGTCCGCGCCAACGTTGTGTTTGGTCTCGCTGAAGAATTTACTCCCTGCATCGGCGGACACCGACGCCGGATCAGAAGGATTGGCCTGGATGCTGATTTGTACGGCGTCGTCGGTGTCGAGCGGGCCACCGCCATCCTGCATGACCGAGACGACGAAGCGGCTGCGCTGGACGACCGCTGCACGCACAGCCACGGCAACCGTGGCTGACTCGCCCGGTTGCAATGTGCGTCCAATGCCCCACCGATACGGCGGATCGCTGCTTGCCAGCAGTTCGGGCCCCATCGCGACGCGGACACCGCCCTTCGTGCCGGTGAAGCCGCGCTTCGCGTAGGTGTCGCCCTCGGTATAGACGAAGTCGGGCGGCGGGTCCTGCGCGGTGATGGGGGCGGAGCCGGTATTCTTGATCGTGATCCGCGCGGTGAGCATCTCGCGGGTGAAGAGATTGGTCGGCCCCCAGGAAACCGCGCTCAGTGTCGCGTCTATCTGATTGCTCTGGGTGATTGGCGCCTTGACGACATCAGGCGGGTTTGCCGCGACGGGATCCGCACTTGGATCGCCCGTCCAGAGTGGCAAGCCCTTGAGTTCGCGCCGAACATTATTCATGTGCGGGTAGAATCCGTCGCCGGGGCAACTCGTATTGATAACGCCTCGGTGGCCGCTGATGTTCATCACGTTGTCACGATCAATGAAGAAACTCTTCCCGACCGGATCGAGATCGCTCGCCTTGGCGCGGATCAGGGCCATCAATGACGACCGCGCGGCGTCCGAAATCATGTGATCGGAGTACGTGCCAAGAATCGCAATGCCGATACTGCCCCAGTTATATTGCAGCGCATGACCACCGACAACGCGATCGCCGCCGAACCGGCCTTCGTAGATCGTGCCCTGCTGGTCTATCAGGAAATTATAGCCGATGTCCCCCCACCCGCGGGAGACGGCATGATACTGGTAGATCGCCCGTAAGGTGGCGCGCGGATCTGTTTCAGGATCGCGTGTCACGGTGTGATGGACGATCACTTTCTTGATCGTCCGATATTCGGGCGGCCAGATTTCCTTGTTCTCTTTATCGAAGCGCAGCTTTTCATCGGCTGACCACCCCGCGCGTGGAACGATGGTAATGCCACTGACGGCCTCTGTATGGAATACTCCGTCGCTTGAGGATGCGAGCGTGTTGACGGCGGTGAGTTGAAAGAGACCGAGCGACGCGGTGGCAGGGCTGGCGCCTCCTTGCGTCGAGGCCGCGAACTGCACGAAACGCGCGGGAGAGCCAATGACGAGATCGCCGAACGTTGCGGTATCCCGGCGATCGCGCGCGTGGGAATCCGCATGAAGATGCTGCCAGTCGCCCCACGCGATGCCATCCGCGCTCGTGCGGACGGCGATATCTAACGCGACACCGGGCGGGAGTGCGGCGTCCCACTGCGACTCAAGGGCGTTGAAGAGGATGTCAGATTGGAGGGCAGGCGACAGATACGGCGCATTCCCGAGGGGAATGTCGCGTTGCTCCCAGGTAAAGCGGGTAGCAAATGGCGCGGCGTTGACCGCTTTTGGCAGCGTGTACAGCGCTGAACCCGTCGCAACGATTAGCATACGGCTTCCGGCACGCAGCACTGCCCGCCGGGTAATCTGCCGCTCGAACCCCATACCACCCCCCATCTGAACGAGACAGATGCATGCCCCTTTCGCGCGAATATCGTACGTACACAACCTACATGAACATGATTGTTACGTCAAGTTTGCGCTTGCTGATACAGTCGCGAACCGCTAGGATGCGGAGGAATGGCGAGGAGGCAGCGTGGCTGATCGGTTGATCGTGCGTCGTCGGGATGAATGGGCACGACTCGAAGCGCTCCTAACGGCGCGCGCCGATGCGGAGAGTGCGGAACGCACGGAGGAACTCGGCTGGCGGTATCGCGAAGCGAGTGCCGATCTCGCCCTCGCCCGCCGCGAATATCCAACCGACCCCGCAACGCGCTACTTAAACGATCTGGTCGAGCGCTGCCACCGACGCCTCTACCGGCGGCGGCGGCATGCCCCGCAGGCGGTCTGGCAATTCTATCGGGAGACGTTCCCGCGCCTGTTTCGCGAGACCGCTCGCGACACGCTCGCGGCGTTCGCTCTCGGCTTCATTGGCTTCGCCCTCGCCTACATTGCGACCTTCGTCCGCCCCTCGCTGGCGGAGTCGTTCGTGCCGGGCGGGAGCGGCGTCATCGAGACGATTAAACAGGGGCACACCTGGTTCGATACGCCACCTGCCGAGCGGCCATTTGTCTCATCGTTCATCATGACGAACAATATCCGTGTCACACTGCTCTGCTTCGCGGGCGGCGTTTTGTTGGGCATCCCGACCGTGCTTGTGTTGCTCCAGAACGGGTTGCAGATCGGTTCCATCGCGGGGCTGACGCAGGTCTACGGTATCCATGGCGCGCTCTGGTCATTCATCGCGGCGCACGGCTTCCTGGAACTCTCGGTGATTTTCATCAGCGGCGGCGCGGGATTGCGCGTGGCGCGGGGGATCATCCGCCCCGGTCTGTGGTCGCGGCGCGAGTCAATTGCGCGTGCCGGACGAAGCGCGACGTTAATTGCCTGTGGATGCGTTCCACTGCTCGTCGTCGCGGGCACATTGGAGGGGTTTGTCTCGCCCTCGGCGCTTCCCGGCGGGCTGAAGTTGCTCATTGGCCTGACAACCGGCGTGGTACTCTACGCTTATCTCCTGCTTGGCGGCCGAGGGACGGATGATCGCATCGAAGACGGAAACGAATCGTGAAGGGGGAAAACCATGAACGAACCAACGGTGGAGCAACGGCTGGCGGATCTGGGCCATCAATTGCCGCCGGTCTCACTCCCCATCGGCTCGTATGTGAAAGGGGTCATCGTTGGCAATCTGCTCTTTTTGTCCGGCAATGGCCCCGATCAACCCGGCTACACCTCACCGAAGGGAAAAGTCGGTGGCGAGGTCACCATCGAGCAAGCGGTGGAGGCGGCGCGGTACGTCGGGCTCAATTTGCTGGCGGCGGCGAAGGATACTCTGGGATCGCTCGACCGCATCCGGCGGGTCGTCAAAGTGCTCGGCATGGTGAATAGCGTGCCCAACTTCGGGCAGCAACCGCAGGTCATTAACGGGTGCTCGGATTTGTTTCTCGCTGTGTTCGGCGATGCGGGGCGCCATGCTCGCTCGGCGGTCGGTATGGGCGCGCTGCCTAATGGCATCCCGGTCGAAATCGAGGCGATCTTCGAAGTGGAGTAGCACATCCGCTGTTTTCCCGGTGGTGGCGGGCTTATGAACCTTGACAACTTAATCGGGTAATGGTCGGGAACGCAGGCTGAAGCCTATGCCACCGGTAGCGTGGGCTTCAGCCTGTGATCCCATTACCCAATTGAGTTTTTAATGTTCTTTAGCCTGCCATAGCAAGGAATGGCAGGCTAAAGCCCGTCGCCACCAACATCGTATTGGCTCAGTGGTAGTGAAATCCTCCCCGATCGTCCGTGATTCGTTCAGAGTTTGATCGTGAATCCTTGCGTTTGCAGCGCGTCCTTCGGGAGCGCCCCTTTGTCCACACCATTGACGCTGTAGGTCACGTTGTCCGGTTTGCCGCAATAAATCGTCACGGTTTGCTTCGCTTCGATAGGCAGCGTTTCACCGGGATTGATGTACCCGACCGTCTTGGCAATCTTGTCGCTATCGGTGTAGATCTCGACCCACGCTTTCGTGCTCGACGTAATGGAGACCTTGAGGCTCGTCGCCGCAGTAGCGGATACTGTCGGGTTTGCGGTTCCTGCTGCGGGCACAACCGTTCCCGCAGTGGCAACGGTTGTGCCCGGGGCCGTGCCCGAAGGGGTTTGGAGCCGGAGCGTGATTGTGCCCGTCCCGGCATTCGGTGTGATTGCCGCCGTACCGATCAGCGCCGAGGTGCCCGCCAGTGCGGTCGGCGTGGCGGCGACCGTCGGGACATCAATGATCGGCTTTTTCGGCGGTGTCTTCACGAGGAGACTGTAACCCCACGCGGCCACAAAGCTCAGAACGAGGGTAGCAAAGATAATGACCACGAAGTTTGGTGAGAAGGGGCCGGACGTATTGACCTGCCGCCCAATCGGTTGCGGCCGATAGACCGCTTCCGGTTCGCCGCGTGCCTCATTGAACAACCGGACCATTTCCTGCGGATTGAGTTGCAGCCAGTTGGCGTAATTGTAGACAAATCCGCGCGCGTAAATGCCGGAGGGCAGCAGATGAAAGTCCCCCGACTCGAGCGCCGATA
>JBPCPB010000054.1:0-4430 GCA_050999735.1 Thermomicrobiales bacterium
GGGAAACCTCACCCCCGCCCCTCTCCGTCAAGCGGAGAGGGGAGTGAGGCTTCGTGAGATCACGGTGTTCGGGGAACACCTCGATATTGCAATGAGTCGCCCCTCTCGTACGGAGCCATCGCAATGGAGAGGGGAGGGGGTGAGGTAATCACCGGTGCCAGGCGCGACGATTCTTTCGGTGCAGAATCTCACAAAGCATTTTGGGGTCGCGGAGGTCTTCCGCGATGTCTCGTTCCAAATCTTTGAACGCGAGCATGTCGCGCTCGTTGGCGTCAATGGGGCGGGAAAATCCACGATGCTGCGTATCATCGCGGGCATTGAGCATGCGGAGGAAGGGACGATATCGCTGACGCGAGGCATGCGCGTTACCTATTTGCCGCAGGAAGCGAAACTCGACGCGCCGCATAGCATCATGGCGGAGACGATGACCGCCTTCGCCCCGCTGATTGCCCTCCGCATGCGGATGACCGAGTTGGAGCACGCGATGGGCGAGGTTCAGGGGGAATACCTCGCCCAGTTAATGGAAGAGTACGCGGACGCGACACACCACTTCGAGGTGGACGGCGGGTACACGATGGAGCCGCGTGCCGCGCAGGTACTCGGTGGGCTTGGTTTCCCGATAGAGATGTTCGATACGCCCGTCCGGCAACTTTCGGGTGGCCAAAAGACACGCGTTGCGCTCGCCAAGGCGCTGCTTGGTGAGCCGGATCTCCTCCTGCTCGATGAGCCGACGAATCATCTCGACCTTACCGCGCTCGAATTGCTGGAAACCTTTTTGCGGCAGTGGCGGCACGCGGTTCTGATCGTGTCGCATGACCGCACCTTTCTTGACCAGACGACGGAGCGGACACTCGATCTCTCGTTCGGCCGGTTGGAGGACTACCCAGGCGGCTATCACACGTACGTGAAACTCCGCGCCGAACGGATGGAGCGGCGGCGCAAGGAATACGAGGAGCAGCAGGCATTCATCGCGCGGACGGAAGAGTTCATCCGGCGATACGGCGCGGGGCAGCGGAGCAAAGAGGCGAAGGGGCGCGAGAAACGCCTGGCGCGCGTGGAGCGGCTGCACCGGCCACAGGAACAGGAGCGACTGGCGCTCGCGATGAATCCCGCCCTCAAGAGCGGTCGCCTTGTCCTCCAGATTGACCCGATGAACGTCGGCTATGAGGACGCGCGCGGCCACCGGACGGCCCTCCTCACGCTGCCCGAACTGCTCATCGAGCGGGGCGAGCGGGTCGCGATGCTCGGCCCGAACGGGAGTGGCAAATCCACCCTCCTCAAGACGCTGGTGGGTGACATCCCGCCGCTCACCGGGCGCTTCCAGTTCGGCACAAACGTTCTCGTCGGTTACTATGCACAATCGCATGAGGGGCTGGATACGGAGATGACTGTCCTCGCCACCGTCCTCGCCGCACGTCCAATGACGGAGGAGGCAGCGCGCACCTTTCTCGGTCGCTTCTTGTTCGAGGAGGACGATGTCTTCAAGCAAGTCAGCGTTCTCTCCGGTGGGGAGCGCTCGCGGCTCGCGCTCGCCGTGCTCACCTTGCAGCGTGCGAACTTCCTCATCCTGGACGAACCGACAAACCATCTTGACATTATTGCCCGAGAGGCGCTTGAGGAGGTGCTGGATGAGTATGACGGCACGATCCTCTTCGTTTCGCACGATCGCGCCTTTGTGGACGCGCTGGCGACGCAAGTCTGGATGATTGAGGGGGGGGAAGAAGGTGCGCCCGCCCGGTTGCAATCGTATCTCGGCAACTACTCCGACATGCGCCGGACGCAGGAACGGCAGCGCGTCACCGCCGAAGACCGCGCGGCCGTAAACAATGGCGTAGCGCCGAAGAACGGGACGGCGCCGAAAGAGGCGACGGCAGCATCGCCCATCCTCAATGCCCTCCCGGGGGTGCCACCAGCGCCGCGCCCGGTGGATGAGCGGGCGCTACGGACGCGTCGCAAACTGCTCGCGCAGATCGAGGCGCGGGTCAGCGCACTGGAGCAGGAACTGAACCGCCTCACGGACGCGATGAACGCCGCGGGCGGCGATGCGGATCGCGTTACCGAACTCGGTATCGCTTACCAGAAGGCGCGGGACGAACTCGATAGCACCTACACCCGCTGGGAATCGCTCGCGGCGGAACTGGATACGCTGACGGCGGGGATTACCTAACCCCCGGCCCCTTCCCGCGAGGAAGGGGAGTGAGCCTTCGTGCGGTCGGGGCGTTCAGCCAAACATCTCGGTATTGCGATGAGTCACCCCTTCCTCGCGGGAAGGGGCCGGGGGTTAGGTTTATCATGTCCTACATCATCGGATTGACGGGGAACATCGCCTGCGGAAAAAGCACGGTGCGCGGGATGCTCGCGGAGCATGGAGCGGCGACGCTCGACGCGGATGCGCTCGTCCACGATCTCTACATGCCGGGCGATCCGGTCTATCGCGCGGTTGTGGAGGCGTTCGGTGCGGACATTCTCGGCATGGACGCGGAAATTGATCGGCGCGTGCTCGGCCGCAAGGTGTTCGGCGATCCCGCCGCGTTGGCCCGACTGGAAGGTTTGACACATCCGGCGGTAATCGAACGGACCTGGGCGTGGGCGGCGCGGCAAACGACGCCAGTCGTCGTTGTGGATGCGGTCAAGTTGATCGAGGCGGGTATCGCCGACGGATGCAACGCTGTCTGGGTCGTCACCTGCCCGCGGGAGGAAGAACGGCGGCGGCTGATGACCCGGCCTGGCATGAGCGCGGCGGAGGCTGATCGCCGCCTCGCCGCGCAAGCGCCCGAAGCGGCGAAAATCGCCCGCGCCGCAGTCGTGATTGACAATGGCGGTCCGATGGACGCGACGCGCATCCAGGTTGATCGCGCCTGGGCGGCAATTCCGCATCAATCCGCGGACCCCACCGTTTCGCCTATCGGTGGAGGCGGCATTACGGCGTGAGCGGCAACCGTACCACAACAGTCGTCCCTTCGCTCTCGGCGCTCGTGATTGCAATCGTGCCGCCATGTTGCTCGACGATCTGCTTCACCCCGACAAGTCCAATCCCGAACCCTTCGACGCGCTGGACATTCCGCGCGCGATAGAACCGCTCGAAAATGTGCGGCAGGTCCGCCGCCGGGATGCCGATGCCGCGATCGGCCACCGTCAGGACTGCCCATGTCCCCGCGTTATCGGTTGCGCGTGTCAGCGTTACGGTGATGACGCTCCCCTCGGGACTGTACTTGCAGGCATTGGCGAGTAGGTTCTCCAGCACTCGGTCCAGCCGACGCGCGTCCCACTGCCCGATTATCTCAGTCGCGTCAGTCTCTACGACGATGCGCCGCCCACCCGCCCGCTGCTTCTGCGCGGCGGCGATGCCACGGGTCAGCGCGATGAAGTCCGTGGTTGCACATTCAAGATCGAGAGCATGACCGCCGCGCATGCGCGCCGCGTCCAACAAGTCGTCAATCATGCCGATCGTCCGCGTGGTCGCGTCATCAATCGCCTGCAACCGGGGGAGCGCCCGCGCCATTTCGTCCGTGCCGCTGCGGCGCGCCTGTCGCCCGAGCAGTTGCACCGACCCTTTGATGGTCGTGAGGGGCGTCTTCAGATCGTGGGTAATGCCGGCGATGAATTGCTCTTTCTGTTCTTCCGCCGCCCGCAGCGCCTCCTCGGCACGTTTCTGCTCGTCAATGTCGGTGTTCGACCCGATCCACATCGTCACGTTCCCCCGCGCATCGCGCATCGGGATCGCGCGGCTCACATGCCAACGGTAGACCCCGTCCGCGCGGCGGAAGCGGTGTTCGAGTTCGAATGGTTCGCCGGTATCAATGGAATGCTGCCAACGACGAATGTTCTCATCCACATCGTCGGGATGGATAAACTGCACCCAGCCCCAGTCGCGAATTTGCGCGAACGAGAGGCCGGTGAACTCCATCCATTGCGGATTGAAATAATCCACATTCCCATTCGGCGTCGCGGTGAAGATTTTCTGTGGCATCGTCTCCATCATGAGGCGCAGCTGTTCCTCGCCTTCCTGGAGCCGTTGGCGTGCTTCTACTTGCTCAGTGACATCGGTTGCGACGACCATGACACCCGAAATTCGTCCGCCTGGTCCCCGCATTGGTTCGTAGACAAAGTTAAAATAGACGGTATCTACGCTCTCTTCTCGTTTCAGTTGCACAGGCAATTCCTTGCCCATATATGCATTTCCGGTTTGGACGACGCCATCAAGCAGCTCTTGAATCCCTTGTCCGCGAATTTCAGGAAGGGCTTCAAAGAGCGGTTTTGCGATCACCGCTTCGTATTTTCTCCCCCAGAGTTGGCAGACGATAGGGTTGGCAACCTCAATGACATATTCAGGGCCACTCAGGATAACAACACCCACCGGGGCTTGGTCTGAAAATAGGCCCTCCTATGCGGCGCGAGGTTCAAGCGTCACGGTGTACCCCAGCCCTTCC
>JBPCPB010000134.1:0-3705 GCA_050999735.1 Thermomicrobiales bacterium
AGGCCCGTTCGGCCGTTTTGGCGGCGGTTGTCTGCCCGCCGGCAACTTACGCACGAGATCATACAACTCGTAGCCCGCACCAATCAAACCTATCACCAGACCAATCAACAGAAAGAGCGGGCTGTGCCCCGTCTTTTTATCCAGAAATGCCCCACCACCAATGAAGATAATCAGCGGCACCGCGACACCGAAGCCGATTTGCGTCGCAATAGCGAGGAGGCGAACTGTTTTCTGATCCATACGATGTACTTTCCGCCCCCACCCCGCAACCTGAAAGCGGCGAAAGTATAGCAGGAGCCACGATCCCGCGCAAGTCTGAATTTCCTATTGAAAGAAACTAACCCCTCGGCCCCTTCCCTAAAGGGAAGGGGTGACTCATCGCAATGCGGTGGCCTTCCTCATAACGCCCCGATCTCTCAGAGGCGCACTCCCCTTCCTTTTAGGGAAGGGGCCGGGGGTTAGGTCTTCAGTCATGCACGGGTTCGGCGATCCGCTCGCGCTCGATTGGCAGTGGTTGCTGCGTGCCCTCGCGCGGGGTCGTGGCGGCGGCATGGACGAACGCCAAAAAGAGCGGATGGGGCCGCGTCGGGCGCGAGAGAAATTCCGGGTGGAACTGCACGCCGACGAACCACGGATGATCCACGCGCTCCATGATCTCGACCAGCCGTTCATCCGGCGATGTACCGGAAACGATCAAGCCGTAATCGGCGAGAATAGGGCGGTACTCGTTGTTGATCTCGTACCGATGGCGGTGCCGTTCCATCACGAACTCCGCGTCGTATGCCGCCGCCGCCCTGGTGCCGGGCACGAGATGGCAGGGCCAATGCCCAAGCCGCATTGTGCCGCCCATATCTACGACGGACCGCTGGTCGGGCATCAGGTGGACAACGGGATTCGGCGTGATCGGGTCAATCTCGACGCTGTTCGCGCCGTCCAGCCCCGCGAGATGCCGCGCGGTCTCCGCCACCGCCATCTGCATCCCATAGCAAATGCCGAAGAAGGGGATGTTGCGCTCGCGGGCGTAGCGCGCCGCGATGACCTTGCCTTCCGTACCGCGCGGTCCGAAACCGGGCGCGACGACGATGCCGGAGACCGTGCGGAAGAATGGTTCGGGATCCTGCTGCTCCAGTTCCTCCGAGTTCACCCACTCGATCTCCACGGCGAGGTCCTGCGCGAGTGCCGCGTGCTGTAATGCCTCGGCGATGGAGATGTACGAGTCCTTCAGGCCGACGTATTTGCCGACGAGCGCGACGCGCACGGTCTGCCGTACTTGCCGATTGCGCTCCACCAGCCCCCGCCAGATCGTCAGATCAACGGGAAGCGCGGGCAATTGCAGCGCCTCGACGATATACTCGCCCAATCCCGCCTCTTCGAGGACCAGCGGTACCTCATAAATACTGTCAACCGTCGTCAAGGGGATGACTGCCCGCTCTTCAACGTCGCCAAAGAGCGCGACTTTCTCCTTGACCTCATCGGGCACAAGGTGATCCGAGCGGCAGATGATGATGTCCGGAGTGATGCCGATGGAGCGGAGTTCCTTGACGGAGTGCTGCGTCGGCTTCGTCTTCAGTTCACCCGTCGCGCCGACCTTCGGGAGCAGAGTGACATGGATATAGAGGACGTTGCCACGCCCGGCATCTTTGCGCAGCTGGCGGATCGCTTCGAGGAAGGGGAGGCTCTCAATGTCGCCGACCGTGCCGCCAACCTCGGCGATTACGACTTCCGGCGTGTGCGGAGATTGCGCCTCGGCGGCGGCGTGGATGCGCGCCTTGATCTCGTTCGTGACATGCGGGATGACCTGCACCGTGCCGCCGAGATAGTCGCCGTGCCGCTCTTTCTGAAGGACGGTCGAGTAAATCTGGCCGGTCGTCACGTTCGAGGCGCGGGTGAGCGATTCGTCAATGAACCGCTCGTAGTGGCCGAGATCGAGGTCCGTCTCCGCACCGTCGTCAGTGACGAAGACCTCGCCATGTTGGTAGGGGGACATCGTGCCGGGGTCCACATTGAGATACGGATCGAGTTTGATGATGGAGACGGAGATTCCCCGACTCTTGAGGAGCCGGCCGATTGATGCGACGGCAATGCCCTTGCCGACCGATGAAACCACGCCACCCGTCACAAAGATGAACTTCGGCACCCATGCCTCCTCAGTCGGCAGTCGGCAGTCGGCAGTCGGCAGAACCGTATATCAAATGGTTTTTGTCACCCCCCGCGAACTCCCGACCGCCAATCCCGATCCCGACTATCACCTACTCCCTCGTCGCCGCTCCCGATCTCTGCTGCTGCCGACTGCCGACTTTCGACCGCCGACTGCCTACACATCCAGCACTGTTACGCCCATCGTCTCCGGCAGGGTATTCTTGCGAATCGTCAGACGATCTTCGCGCGGTACTTCGGTCAGGCCGAGCGCGGCGGCGAACTCGCCGAGCGCGCGCTTGCCTGCCTCGTCGCCGATCCGATAGCGCATCGGAATGACGAGGCGCGGCTCAATCTGGCCGATCACCTCAGTCGCGCCAGCGGGGGAAAGGCTCTCCTCACCACCAATCGGGACAAAGAGAACATCCACATCGCCCATTGCCTCGACCTGTGCCTCGGTCAGCGATTTGCTGAGGTTGCCGAGATGGCAAAAAATCATCTCGTCCATTTCGACGAGATAAACGGTGTTGAACTCCTTCACGCCACCGCCATTGCGCCGCGTGCGAATGCCGGAGAGGAAAACATCCTGCACTTCGTATTCACCCGGTCCGTCAATGAGCGTATAGTCACCCTCGACATTGGCGAGCGCGTTGGCGGGACCACGCATGGAGCGCGTGACGATGTCCGCCTTCTGCTTCGGCATCGAGACGCTGCCTGTCCGCGCGACCGGATCCATCAGCACGGTCGCCTCGCGGCTCTTGATGCGAAAACATGTATTGCCCAACCACTTGACATCTGCCACGTGGAAAACTCCTCTATCCGACTGACGACGTTGGGGGAACTCACTCGTGCGTGCTACGGTGTACGTATGCATGCGCCCTTCGCAGTGTAGCATACCTGTTGTGCCTGCGCAACGGCATTTGTGCCAGAGGATGCATCTAAAAGCCGATAGGTTCAGGCAGCATGGGCGATCACCACGCGGTCATCCCATTCGCCATTGAGGAGCGTGAGCCGCAGCGCCACGACCTCATCCGCTCGCGCTCGCATCCAGCGCATCCCTCGCCGCCCTTTCAATCGCCGATTGACGACGCTATCCCCGCCCTTTTCCCCGACACCGCTGCCAATCGTCTGCCCTACCGCCCGCCGCGCCTCATAGTCGGGGATGCGTTCCGCTTGGTTGTGCAGGTAGGTCGCAAACTCTCTGAGCGCCGGATGGGGATACGGTTGGGCCCTCTCTGCCAGCACCGCGAGTGCCGCGCCGACCGCCCCCGCGTCCAATGCCTCGTCAATCCGTCTGCTCCCTGGGGCGCGTTCCGCTTTGTCGGGCACCGCCGCACGCGTCGCCCGCCGTCGCGCATTGCGCAAATGCCAGCGATCCAGCACCGGCGTCGCATCGGGAAGGATCGCCGCAGTTCGTCCGACGCACTGTCGAGCACGTCACCACGCGGCGAGATCGCGGCGGTGATCGTCGCGTCGAGATTCGTGAAGTCACCGAGCGCGGCGGCGTGGTCGAGGATGACCGGGAACCGCTCGGACGCTTCGGGCAGGCGGATGATCGTGCGGCGGAGC
>JBPCPB010000141.1:0-4079 GCA_050999735.1 Thermomicrobiales bacterium
GGCCAGACCGAAGGACAGGTCAACCGGCTGAAGAGTGTGAAACGCCAGATGTATGGGCGGGCAGGCTTCGATTTACTGCGCCAGCGCGTGCTCTACAGGGCTTGAGGTTCACCCTCCCTGAGGAAGAACCCACCTACCCAGCACATTTTTGCAGTCAGCATGGCGACCGTTTCAGCCGAGGACTGGACAGACATGGTGTAATAGATGTGTAGAAAGGAGATGCCATATGCCTGAGTACGGCGCGGGACAGACTCCCAAGGTTGATTTAACGACGATGCAACACAGGATGGAGCAGGTAGGTCGCGAGATAGAGGCGGATAAACTGGCCCGAAAAGCGAAGCATGGCAAGGATTCGGGCACATCACCTACAGCGTCATTCGGCAAACGCCTCCAACGCCGGTGGTCATCGCGCATCCATCGCCCCTGATTTTGTTACGACGAAAGCGAAATGGAACTCGGCTGATGCAACCACCGTCGGCTAATGGAACACGCATGTTTTTCCGCCAATCTGACTCAACCATATGTGGGGTAGGCTTTGGCTCGGGTTGCTAAGGCATCGGTGCAAATGGACGCGCCGCGCCCCTTCTCCGTCGCGGAGGCGCAGGCGCGTCTCCTCACGCGCTTCCGCCGTTGTGACGCTGAGACGGTACGCCTTGATGCCGCGCTCGGCCGGATACTGGCGGCGGATATCATTGCGGCCTGTGACCTTCCGCCGTTCACGAATAGCGCGATGGATGGCTACGCCGTCCGTGCGCTGGACACCGCTGGTGCGTCCGCCGCCAGACCCGTCATGCTCGCCGTAATCGGCAGCCATGCCGCCGGGGATGCCGCGCCGCTAACGATCCGGGAGCGCGAAGCGGCCGCGATTGCGACGGGCGCGTCACTGCCCGCAGGTGCGGATGCCGTCGTGCGGCGCGAAGAGACGGATGGTGGCGCGGCGAACGTGGCGATTCGCGGCGCGGTTGCACCGGGCGCGAATGTCCGGCAGCAAGGTGAGACCGTGCGCGCGGGGACGGCGGTTCTTCACGCCGGGACGAGGCTCACACCGGGGCAGATCGCTCTGCTCACCGCGGCAGGGAATGCGCGTCCTTCGGTCGTGTGCCGACCACGGATCGCGATTCTCTCCACCGGAAACGAACTCATCCCGGTCGGGCAGCGAATGAAGCCAGGAAAAATTCCGGACACGAACGGGCCGCTGCTTGCCGCGCTGATCGCCCAATTCGGCGGCGATCCCATCCCGCTCGGTATCGCGCGTGACACGCCGGACGATCTCCGGCACGCCTTCGACGCCGCGCCGGAGGTGGACTGCATCGTCACGACCGGGGGCGTATCGGTCGGGGTGTACGATGCGGTGCGCGCCGTGATTGCGGAGCGGGGCGCACTCGATTTCTGGCGGGTGCGGATGCGGCCGGGGCATCCGGTCGCCTTCGGTGTGGTTGACGAGAGACCGATATTCGCGCTGCCGGGGAATCCCGTCGCGGCGTTCGTGACGTTTCACGTCCTCGTGCGCCCCGCCATCGCCCGCATGCGTGGTCAGACGCCGGAACTGCCGCCAACTGTCCCGACGCGGCTGACACAGGCGATGGAGCATCGCGGTACACAGCAGACCTACCTGCGCGCGCGGCTCCGCGTGACGCCGTTCGGCTGGGAGGCGGATGTAACAATGGATCAAGCGGTCGGGAATATCCTGAGCCTCAGCGACGCAAACGGGTTGGTCGTGATCCCGGAAGACGTGGCGCATGTCAGCGAAGGCGAGATCATTCCGGCGATCCTGCTCGATGGATACGACGAGCATCGCTAGACGTCGCTCCAGTTGATCCACCGTGCGACGATGTAGATCACCGGGATGAAGTCGAAGACCTCCGGCAACGCGCCGACGATCAGGCCCGCCAATTGCTGATCCGCGTGCGCGCTCATTCCCCACGCCACGGCCCGCGCGGCGTACGTGGGATACCAGGGTCCTGACGTGCCGAAGAGCGCCATACCGAAGAAGACTCCTACCAGCGAGGCGGCGATGTCGCAGAAGAGCACGCGCGCGTAACCCATCGTTGGACGCGCCTGCGGGTGACGGATCATCCACCAGAAGAGCAGGCCGACACCGAGGAAGCTTGCCTGTTCGAGGAGATGCAACGGCTCGCTCGCGAGCGTCGCTTGCTGGAGGGTAGGAATGTGCCAGACAAGCAGCGCGCCGACATCGAGCGCCCCGATGACGGCTGGCCGGACAATTAAGCCCACCAATGCACGCACGATACGCGAGCCAGCCCACCATCGCAGCAGGCGGCGTGCCCGCGTCGGCGCCAGCGCTCGCCGCATCGTCGCGATTGGCCTGCCGAGAACGAGCAGCAATGGGGCCGGGACAGTGAGGAGCATGTACTGCACCATATGCACCCACAGGAGGGCAAGCGTGAGCCGATCCAGCGGCGAGGTTATCGTCACGAGCAGAAGGAGGATGCCGGTGAAGAAAGCTGCTGCCTGCCAGACGCGGGTCGCTCTCGCCACGCCGCGGCGGTGCCACAGCCGTACAAAGCCACGAAGGTAAAGCGCGGTAGCGAGGGCAATGAGGAGCAGGGCGACCGGATCCCAGTTCCAGCTCGTCCAGAGATTCGCGGGGATGGGGTACGCGATCGCACTCCCGGCATGCAACCCTGCCTCTAACGCGTGAAAATTCGCTATGGTCATTGAGCACTCATTCGCTCGTGAGGAAGAACTCACCGCCAGCCACTCGCCTCGGCAATCGAGATCGAGAAACACCATATCATCGCGCTCCGGTCTGGTACCGACGCCGCGCACACTATACACCGATGATCCGTAGACGCGTTAGGGGAGATACCGGTACAATTCGTTGCTCGCATCCGCTAATGGGTATTTGTTCAGGGATGAGGGGGTATGCTGCGCCGATGATCGACCTGACGAGTACCAGCCGGGATGACCTGATGCGACTGATCGTTTCCCAACGCGAAACGATCGTGCGGCAGGAGCGCGTCATCGCTGCCCAGCAGGCACGGATCGCCGTGTTGGAAGCGATGGTGGCGCGGTTGACCGCGCGGGTGGCGACGCTGCTCGCCATCGTGGATGCGGTGCGGCGGGACAACGAGGGTCCGGGGAGCGGACGCCCGCGGGGGATGTCCGGCCGCAAACCGGCCCCCGCGACTGATTCCACTCGTTACAGGGGGAGCCGGTAGTGATAGACGATGGGAGGGAACAATGCCATCCGCACACACTCTTCGTACCGCGCTCGGACACGTCCTCTGGATCGGTGGCGCGCCCGACGCGGGAAAAACGTCCATCGCGGATTTGCTCGCGGCGAAGCATCAGTTGCAGGTGTATCATTTCGACCGGCACGAACCGGCGCATTTCGACCGCGCGACCGCCGCTGAACATCCGGCGCTCTATGCCGCGCATCCGGCACGGATGACGCCCGACGAACGGTGGGTGCAGCACGCGGTCGAACGGATGGTGCGCGAGACCATCGCATCGTGGACGGAGCGGTGCGGGATGGCCATTGAAGACCTGTTGACCATGCCGAAACAACCGATGATCGTCGCGGAAGGGCCGGGATTCTTCCCGGAGTGTATCGCACCGCTGATGCATGACGCGCATCAGGCCATCTGGCTCCAGCCGACCGAATCATTCAAACAGGCATCCGCCGCGCGGCGGAACAAACTGACCGCACGCTACGAGACGAGCGATCCCGCACGCGCGCAGCGTAACTGGTACGCGCGCGACCTCGGACTCGTCGCGCACGTCGCGCGGGAAGCAAATGCGCGTGGGTTAGCGCTCCTCACGGTTGACGGCGCCAAATCGCCGGATGAAATGGCAGCGCTCGTGGAAGCGCACTTCGCGCCATTGCTCGCGCCATCGGATTCGGGCATAGTAGGAGCATGATTCCGGTAGCACAGGCTTTCCAGCCTGTGAACAGGACGCAGGCTGGAAAGCCTGTGTTACCCGATGTAAGGATGGAGCAACGCACATGCGAACCTACGGCAGTCAGTCCCTCGTCGCGCCGCTGAAGCGGGTGATGGTCAAGCGACCGACGGAGAGCGCCGCCGATGCCGCGCGCTGGCAGGAGTTCGGCTATC
>JBPCPB010000160.1:0-4313 GCA_050999735.1 Thermomicrobiales bacterium
ACAGTCGGGATTGGGACAAAATACGGCGTGCGGGTTCATAGTCTCTCCTTCTCGACAAAGAAGATTCTATCGAACTCGCATTTCCCTGTCTCATCCCCCTACTCCACCGTTCCCCATACACCTACCATTGCTCATTGCTCGTTGTTCAGTTTCCTTCTTTATTCTCGTCCGAGAAATCGAGGCTGTTGATGAAGTTGCGGAAGGAGGTGAGTTTCTCATCTTCCGGGGAAGGCTTCGGCTTCGCCTCCGCATCTATCTCTTCCTCGTCTTCACCGAAGGGGACGCCCGCTTTGTCCATCACGGATTCATCCACGAAGATCGGCACTTTTGTGCGCACGGCGAGCGCGATGGCATCGGAGGAG
The DNA here is from genome assembly GCA_050999735.1 of Thermomicrobiales bacterium. GTDB lineage: Bacteria > Chloroflexota > Chloroflexia > Thermomicrobiales > JALYUS01 > JALYUS01. The sequence goes on from JBPCPB010000160.1 coordinate 363, forward strand.
CGCGAATCCACTTCGATCTGCCGCCCTGCCGCCTCGATGACGATGGTGGCGTAGAAGACGTCCTCCCGCAGCCCACTGATCAGCACGCGCCGGACGCGCCCGCCGAGATCGCCGATGATTTTCTTCATGATGTCATAGGGGAGGGGGCGGGGCGCTTCGACGCCCTGCAACTCCATCGCGATCGCTTCCGCCTCGAATGGCCCGATCCAGATCGGGAGATAGCGCTCGCCCTCCAATTCCTTGAGGATGACGACGCGCTGATTCGTGACGAGGCTAACGCGGACAGATTCGACGACTGATTCGATCATGAAGCGCACGCCTTTCGCGGCATGTTCGATAGGGAATGTCTCGATATGGCGCGATGCGGATCCATGCGGAAACCCGTCCTCCATGCAGCGAAACCACGCCCCGCGCTGCCCCGATTGTACCGCCATCACCGGGATGGGGCAACGTCATTGTGCGGCATTGGAAGAGGGCGAAGAAGGAAATTCCATCAGCAGTGACTCGTCCACGAAGACTGGTGCATTCGCTCGTACCGCGAGATTGATGGCGTCCGACGCGCGGGCATCGAATGATATTTCTTTCCCGGGCAGTTGGACGATGATGGTTCCCACAAAGATATCGCCGATCTTCGTCACGACCACACGCTGCACTTCTCCGCCAAGTCCGGCAATGATGGTTTTCATGAGGTCATACGGCAACGGGCGAGCAATTTCGACCTTCTGGAGTTGCATCGCGATTGCTTCCGCCTCGAACGGGCCAATCCAGATCGTGGTATAGCGTTCGCCTCCCCGCTCTTTCAGCACGACAACGCGAGTATTTGGTGCCTTGCTGATACGCACAGACTCGACAATCGTCTCGACTATCACTCACGCTCCTCTCATGGCAAGAACGGACCGCGATGGAACAGTAACGCGCTGTAGCAGTTCGTCCGCCAGATCGCGGTACGCCTGCGCGCCGCGACCGGAGGTATCATACTGAGTAATGGCTTGCCCGTACGAGGGCGCTTCCGCGAGGCGGACGGTGCGCGGCACGACGCTCTTAAAGATGCGCGTTGGAAAGAAGCGGCGCACCTCCGCGACGACCTGCGGCGCGAGCCGGGTGCGCGCGTCGTACATCGTCATGATGACGCCTGTCACGTCCAGCGTCGGGTTGACGGTGCGCTTGACGCGATCCACTGTCTGCACGAGTTGCAGGAGACCTTCGAGGGCGAGGAATTCGCACTGGATCGGAATGAGGACGCCGTGCGCCGCCGTCAGTGCGTTGACGGTGAGCAGGCCGAGCGAGGGCGGGCAATCCACGAAAATGAAGTCATACGCCTCCGCCACCGTCCCGAGTGCGCCACGCAGGATCGTCTCGCGTCGCGGGATGTCCACCAATTCAATCTCCGCCGCCGCGAGGACACTTGTGCTGGGCAAAAGATCGAGATGCGGGACGCGCGTTGGCTGGATGACCTCGGCGGCGGGCGCTTCATTCAGCAGTACATCGTAGAGCGTCGTCGCCATCGCGGTTTTGTCCATGCCGAGGCTGCTGGAGGCATTCCCCTGCGGGTCGGTATCCACGAGGAGGACGCGCCGCTCCATCGCCGCGATGCACGCCGCGAGGTTAACGGCGGTCGTCGTCTTGCCGACGCCACCTTTCTGGTTTGCCACCGCGAAAATTCGCGCGCTCCCACCCATACGCACCGCTTCCGAACACCCGTACGAACACTGTCGCGAGTGTAGCGCGATGGTAGCGGGAACGCAACGGGCCGGGGGTAAGGTACGGATGCATCTAAAAGCCGGCAGAGCGACAGCGAGCACCGACCGACCGGCTTTTAGGTGCATCCGTGAGGTATACTCCCCGCGCACGGCCGCTCGCGCATCACGAGGAGAAACAAAACATGCATGGTGTCGTCGTTGCGCCGCAGCCACGGGCGGCGGAAGTGGGTGCGGACATCCTTCGGGACGGCGGGAACGCCTTTGACGCGGCGGTGGCGGCCGCATTCGTCCAGGCGGCGACCGATCCGTTGATGTGCGGCATCGGCGGGATCGGTGTCGCGCAGATTTTCGACGCGGTATCGGGCGAGAATGTCATCCTCGACTTCGTCGGGCGCGTCGGCTTTCGTGCCCGGGCTGACCAATGGGCGAAATTGGCGCGCCGCACCGCCGAGGGCAAGACGTACGTCGAGGGATGGCACAACTACCTCGGCTACCAATCCATCCTCATCCCCGGCACGATCGCGGGGTTGGCGGCGATCCACGCGCGCGGGCGGATGCCGTGGCGCGATCTCGTGCAGCCCGCGATCCGCATCCTGCGCGAGGGATTCCCACTCTACGAGTACATCACGGAGTATTTCTTCGAGACGCACCAGTATCCCGTTGGGGAGAACTACCCGACGTTCGACGCGTTTGTCCATACGACGGAGACGATGGCGCGCCTCTGGCTACGCGATGATGGCACGGTGCGCCGCGTCGGCGATCACCTGACGAACCTGGATTACGCCGCCGTGCTGGAGTGCATCGCCGATGAAGGGCCGGAAGCCTTCTATCGCGGTTCGATTGCCGAACGCATCATGGCGGACTTTGCCGCACACGACGCGCTGATCACCGCCGATGATCTCGCGGCATGCACGGCGGTCGTCCGCGCGCCGTTACAGAGCGCGTATCGCGGCCTGATCGTCTCGACCAGCCCGCTCGGCGGCGCGACGGTGCTGCAAATCCTCAATATCCTCGAAGGGTTTCCCGTTGCGGAACTGGGCCACAACAGCGCGGAGTATTTGCATCTGCTCGCCTCCGCAATGCAACTCGCCTTCTCCGAGCGGGATCAGATGTCGGGTGACGGCGGCGACGGCGTGATGGACGAACTGGTCAGTAAGCGGCATGCGGCGGCACTGCGCGCTCGGATCAATGCAATGTCTGCCCCATCGCAGGAAGTCGCAGCCGTACCCGGCACGACACATCTCTCGGTGGCGGATCGCGATGGGAATGCTGTTGCCCTGACGCATACGCTTTCGATGGGTTCCGGCGTCGTGACGCCCGGCCTCGGTTTTCAGTACAACAACGGCATGAGTACGTTCGATCCGCTGCCCGGTCGCCCGCGCTCCATCGCGCCGGGGAAGCCGCGCATCACGCCGATGGCGCCAACAATCGTCCTGCGCGACGGGCGACCGGAGATCATCCTCGGCAGTCCCGGCTCGACTGCGATCGTCAACGCGATCGCGCAGGTGATCGTCAACCGCCTCGATTTCGGCATGACGCCGCTCGAAGCGGTTTCCACGCCGCGTATCCACTGCGAGGGCGGCCCGATACTGACCGAGACGCGGCTGCCCGTCGCGACCGGCCACGCCCTGGAAGCGCGCGGTCATCGTCTCAAGCCCCGGCCATTCGCCTACGATTCGTTACAGGGGCGCATCCAACTGATTGTCGCGGAGCACGGCGATTGGATTGGCGCGTCCGATCCCCGCCGTGATGGCGGCGCCGCGATCCACGCGTAATTGACGGCGTCAGAGCCATAACGTTTTGTGCATCACCGCCGTTCAACAAGTACCACATATAGCGCGCGTAGAGCAGTAGAACGATACAGACGGTCTGCTGAGTGAGTGATGAAGCGGATCGAAGTGGCTTGCGTGTCCGGTAGACTATCGGAATGACGGACACGAGCAGCATAAGGAGATGTGAGATGTCGCAGCAACCACCGTATGGACAGCCGCCGTACAGGCCACCGGGCGGTCAGCCGCCTTATAGACAGCCGCCACGCGACCCGCCGCCAGGCGGTCAGGCGCCCTGGCCGGAACAGCCTGCGTCGTGGAATGGGCAACCGCAGCAGCAGCCGTATCCGCCGCAATATTCCCCTCCGCAATATCAGCAACAATACGTGCAACCACCATCTGGATACAACCAGCCGCCTCCAAAGCAGAAGAAACGTGGGTTCCTCGGCGGCCTTGGACTCGGATGTCTCATCGCCATCGGC
>JBPCPB010000202.1:0-9256 GCA_050999735.1 Thermomicrobiales bacterium
TGATGCCCTCTTTGGTCGGAATCGGCGCGCCGTGCGGGTCGGTCGTTGGGTAGCCGAGGGCGGCATCGAGCCGGGCTTCGAGGTCCTCCGAGAGCGCGTGTTCGAGCCGATCCGCCTCCGCATGGACTTGCTCCCACGGCACGCCGAGCCGTTCGCTCAGATATGTTTCCAGCAGTCGGTGATGTCGCAGCACTTCCAGCGCGACCTTCTCGCCCGTCTCCGTCAGCGCGACGCCGTGATACGGGCTGTGCGTGACGAGGCCGCGCTCCGCCAGTTTCTTCACCATGTTCGTTGCCGACGCACACGAGAAGCCGAGCCATTCCGCCAGCGCGGCCGGTCCCGTTCGCTCCTTCGCCTCGCCATGTGTCAGGTGATAGATCGCTTTCAGGTAATCTTGTTCAGATTGAGAGGGAACCAACTCGGGCATCACCGCTCCTTACAGAGAAGGTTTAGTTATGGCTAAATCATAAATCATGCTGGCTGCGATGTCAAGCGGAACCTCTGGCAGCGATTTGACGCGCGATCTCCACATCGGTACGATACGTACGATTTGTACGACACATAACGCAAAGCAGGTGGAAGTCATGACTCCGTTCGACGAAATGATTGCGACGATACCGCTCAGTGAAGCGCGTTCCCGGTTCAGCGCGCTCTATGATGCGGCGGTGGATGCCGGGCGCCCGGTGCGTCTTCATCGGCGGGGTGACGCGGACGCGGTGCTGCTGGCGCGCGACCAATTGCGCGATCTCGTCGGCATGTATGTCAGCCATGTGCATATCATCCCCGAAGAGGAAACGGGCGGCTACACTCTCTGGATTGATGAACTGAATATCGGCGAATACGGCGAAACGCTGCCAATGGCCCGGGATACCTTGCTCGCAGCGGTGCGTGGCTATGTGCGCGATTATCTGGAACGGTACACCTTCTATCGCCATTTCCGCGACAAAGCGGCGCAATATCCGTACGTCCTGCGCCTCAGTCTCGCCCAGGACGACACGGATCTGAAACACTTGCTCTTCGCGCCGATGATGACGCCCCCACACGCAGAGAAAGCGTAATGCCGCGCCCAAAGTGGCGGCAGGTGCGCCAGTTCTGCGAGGCGCAAGGGTATGAGCGGGACGAAGGCGACCACACGCGGTTCATCAAACCGCTGCCAGATGGGTCGTCCTCCGGCACGATGATTTCCCATGGCAAAGAGAGCGCAGATGTACCGGCTAACCTCTGGAAACTCGTCTGGCAAAAACAACTCCGCCTCGCCAGCGAAGACGAATTCTGGAAGGGATTGGATGGCGCACCCGCCCGGTATGACATCCCGCCCGCGTCCGAACCGGAGACGCCGCTCCGCCTGTACCAGGAACGATTCCTCCGCGAGATACTCCACTATTCGGATGAAGCAATCGCCGCCACGACGCCGGAGGAGGCGCAACGCCTGCTGGATGCTCACCACGCGCGTTCCCTCCTGGACGAATAAGGGCCGCTGGAAGACTCAATCCCGGCGGGGAGTGGCGAGATCCGCGCCCCAGGCGAGCACGTCGCGATACTCCTGCTTCGCCTGATCGGTGAAGTACCGAAGGCGGGTGAGACTGCCGTCGCTGAGTCGGATGATCGCCAAACGGACACGCGTGCGTTCCGGTTCGTCCGGCCCGGCGCCGTATGCGGAGAGGATCGCCAGCGCCTCCGCACGCTCTTCCGCAGGGAAGGAATGGGCGACCGCCGCGACGACTTCCGCCGCGATCGGCCCGCCCATCCCGACCAGATCACCCGTTGCCTCATCGCCGAGCGCGCGTCGCATGAGAAAGTAGAGGATGACGAGCATCACGGGAATCGGCGCGACGACCAGCGCGCCGAGCGGATAGATCAGCCACGACGTGCCATCAATGTGCGCGACAATGCCGATGACGAACGAAGCGATCAGACAGACGCCGAGCATCGTAAGAAACGCGGTCATGAGGCGGCGCATCAGCGTCCGGCCCCGCTTGTGGATTGTCTGATCATCATGCGGGCATCTCCTCTCGCTGACCAGTATACTTGCCGCGTCGAATGTCGCTACCACGATCATCGGGAGGGAAACGAGAATGCGCGTCTATATTTCCGTGGATGTGGAAGGAGTCGCGGGCGTCGTGGATTGGGATCAGGTGCGTGGAGATAGTGCGGCATATCATGAAATGTGCCGCCTGACGACGCTCGAAACGAACGAGGCAATCGAGGGCGCGCGTGCCGGGGGTGCGACGGCGATCATTGTCAATGACAGCCACGGGCAGATGCGCAACCTCCTGCCGGAACTACTGCACCCCGCCGCCGAATTGATTCAGGGGCGGCACAAGCCGATGTTCATGGTCGAGGGGCTGGACGAGTCGTGCGACGCGCTCTTCCTCGTCGGCTACCACGGCCGGGCCGGAAGCGCGCGCGGGACGCTCAACCATACCTTCAGCCCCTACGAGACGCGGATGAACGGCGTCATCTGCTCCGAGGCGACGCTCAACGCGGCGGTTGCCGGGCAGTACGGCGTGCCTCTCGCACTCGTCACCGGCGATGACGCGACCGCTGCCGAAGCGATTGCCGACTTCGGGCCGGCGATCATCACCGTCGTGACGAAACAGGGGATCAACCGCGTCGCCGCCCGGATGGTCCATCCGACCGCCGCACGCGACCGCATCCGGCAAGGCGCGGAGGAGGCGATGCGCCGCGTGCCCTCCCTGAAGCCGTACACAATGACGCCTCCCATCACGATGGAAACCCTCTGGAATACGTCGCTGCACGCCGATATGGTGGAGATGCTCCCGACCGTCGAACGCACCGGCGACCGCGCGATTCGCTGGGTCTCGCCCGATGTCGTCACCGCATACCGCACGTACATCGCCGCCTACCTGATCGCCCGCAACGCGGAGCGATGAGAGATGATGCGCGTGCGGGAAGCGACGCGGGCGGACGCGGCGGCAATCGCAGGATTGCATCTCGCGAACTGGCGCGCGGCGTATCGCGGCATCGTGCCGGACGACCTGCTGGACGCGATCACGGTGGAATCCCGCCGACAGCATTGGGAGCGTGTGCTCGCGGAGCCGGATGGCACGGAGTTCGTCTACGTCGCGGAAGACGTGGATAGGCGACTGCTCGGCATCGCGTCGGGCGGGCCGGAGGTGGGCGGCGATCCGCACTATCGGGGCGAGTTGTACGTCCTGCATGTGCGACCGGACGCGCAGGGAAAAGGCGTCGGGCGGGCGCTGATGCGCGCCGTCGCGGAGCGGCTGGCGACGGAGGAGATCACCACCCTCCTTGTCTGGATGCTGCGCGAGAATCACCCAGCACGTCGCTTCTATACCGCGCTGGGCGGACAATTCCTCCGCGAGCAGCCCGCACTGTTCGAGGGTATGCTGCTCATGGATGCCGGATACGGCTGGCTTGATACGGCTCCGCTGCGACGATGAAACGGACAGATAATGCCTTGGGATATAACGATTGCATTCTAAGGTGACGGTGGTATTATCAGTGTATGGAATGGGATGTTGAAGGTACCGACACGTTCAAGGAGTGGTTCCTCGGACTCACCGACGCCGAGGATATAGCAGTTTCGGAAGCCATCAACGCCCTGATGACAACCGGCCCCAGTCTTGGACGCCCATTCGTGGATACACTCTCAGGTTCGCGCATCCCGAACCTGAAGGAATTGCGACCAAAGCGCAACAATATCCGCATCCTCTTCGCCTTTGATCCGCGCCGCACGGCGATCCTGCTGCTCGGCGGAAGCAAGACGAACGATTGGCAGGGCTGGTACAAGCGGAACGGCTCTACGACGACTATCTCGCGGAATTGAGAAAGGAAGATGTATTATGAGCGGACACACCCTGTGGACTGAAATTCGCAGCCAGCGACCGCGCACGCCCGAACAGGAGGCGGCAATCGCCGAGGGCACGCGCGCGATCCTGCGCGAGAATGCGCTCATGCGATTGCGGCAAAATCAGCGCGTCACGCAACAAGAACTCGCCACGGCGATTGGCGTGTCGCAAGTCAATATCTCGCGCATCGAGCGTGAAGACGAGCCGCAACTCTCCACGATGCGGCGGTTTATCGAGGCTCTCGGCGGCGAACTGATCGTGCAAGCCAGGATTGACGGCGAGACGTTCGACCTGCTTACCGCCGAGTAATCACCGTCTATCGCGATCATGCCCACAGCCCCGCATGACGCGCGACCGCATTCATCAGACAGGAGATTCATCATGCGCGCAGATGTTGTTCCCGGCGCCACGTTCCCGGATTACGAACTGACCGACCACGCGCGGCAGCGGCGCACACTGTCGGAATTGCAGGGGAATGACCCGATGATCCTTATCCTTTCGCGCGGACACTACTGACCGAAAGATCACCAGCAGCACCGTGCGTTGGCTGCCTTCTATCCCCAGATCGCCGTCGCTTACACGCAGATCGTCACGATCACGACCGACAACATCCTCGAAACTAACGAGTTCCGTAGCGCGGTCGGCGCGCAGTGGACGTTCCTCTCTGACGCGGGCCGCAAAGTTCAGAAGGATCTCGATATTCAGGAATACACCGACCCGCACCACGACCCGATGATCCCGTACACGTTCGTGCTGGAACCGGGCCTCGTTATCAACAAGATCTACAACGGCTACTGGTACTGGGGCCGCCCCTCGACCGAGCAACTCTGGCAGGATTTGCGCGCAGTCACCGAGCGCATTCGCCCCGATTGGGACATCACGAAACCGGCGCTCCGTGAAGCATGGGCAAATGGAGACAAGCGGCTGTTCTACCCATACAAGGAACGCACCTGAACGGTGGATCGTGCGGGAATCATCCATCCGGCGGGTTGACCGCGTATCATCGAATAGAATGGCGCGGCAAATAGTCATCATGCGTGGATCGGGGAAAACAATGCAGGTACGGCGCAGAGGCCGGGATTTTCTCATCGCAACATTGCTCATGGCACTGGTGCTGGCAAGTGTCAGCGCCGTCGCGGCAGCCAACCCGCCGGAGTTTATCGCCTCGGAGCCGCCGAGCGAGACGACGATTGCCACCCCGCCAACGCAGATCATCCTCACCTTCAGCAAGCCGACCGATCCGAGCATGACGGGCGGCTACGTCCACAATGTGGATGGTGTCATCGTTTCAACGGCGATTGCGGTCAGTCCCGACGATGCCACGAAGGTGATTGTCACCCTCACACCGAACCTCGCGAGCGGCTGGTACATGGTGATGTGGAACACCGCCCTCGTCGGGAGCGATAATTATCTGACGGGCGATGTCACCTTCGCGATCGCCTAGAATGCGTGGCCGTCTCCTCAATACGCCTCGATCTGCACGCGCGCATCTTCGTTGATGGTCAGCCGCAGTTCGGTCAATTCCTCACCAGCGATCTTGCCGATACCGGAGATCGTGATGCCGTCCGGACTGATGACGATGTCCACGCTGTTCACCTCGATCGTCCCGACGACATACGCTGTATCCCGCGCGACGACGTACGTGAGCGCGCGCGCATACCGTGGATCAACATACAGCCCACCGTCCGATAGCGCGACGATTGGCTTGTCATTAATAATAAGGGCATGCACAGTATTCGTACCGAGCCGTAGGCGGGTGAGTGCGCCAATCTCCGCGTCCGGGCTGATCGCGGGGTCGGGGCCTTCGGTCACCGGTGGCGTCGGGTGCAGGGAACTCGCCGTCTGCATGGTCTTTTCCTCCTCGTTCGTTGTTCGCGACGCGGTAATGAGCACATCGCGCGTATCATGCCAATATCCCGGCTACCTTTCAACCAGGGGCCTGGTGGCCCCAAATGTGCGGCGTCGCGCATGCGGCTTACCCACTCATGGAGACCGTGCCATGCCACAAAAGCGAGCGGTGAATGTCTTCGTCCCGATTGTCGTCCTCATGATTGGCACGGTCGCGGTACGCCTGGCCACTGGCGCGAGCGCTATACCCGCCATCGTCGCACAAGCCCCAGATATCGGGGCGACGAGCACCGCCGCCGCCGCGACCGCGCAAGCGGGTGTGACCGCCATCACGGCCTCCGACGTGCCGCCTACGCCCACTGTGGCGCCAACGCCTCCGCCGACGTTCCCGCCAACACCCGCATCGCGCGCCATTAGGGCCTCACTCGCGCCAACGATCCTGCCTTCATCTGGCTCCGCGATCGTTCCCGCTACTCCCACAGCCGCGACGCCATCGAGCAGTACGGGCCGGAGCAGTGCATGGCCGGTGGTAATTACCCTCGCAATCATCGCGATCATCGTCGCAGCAGGAATCGGCGGGACGCGTATCGCGCGCAGCAGATCGCTCCGGCGATGACGGTATGGGCAATCAACCAGGAGGCTGCTGCGGCTGCGTGAGGAGCATAGATGCACCCGTCGCGATCCGTTCGGCAATCGTCTCAAGCAGTACATGACCACGTTCGGCATTTGCCGTCAGTTCCGGGTCGTTCGATGTATCTACGATCCCCGGACCGCGAAAGACGCCAATATACTTGTAGTTCGTCTCGTGGCGGCGACGCAGATGCCGCGGTTCCCGCGCATAATAGGGCGCGAGTGAGCGATCTGTCTCAAACGCCTTCGCCAAATCAACGAGATCCGGGCGGATCGCCATGAGCAGCGAAGTTTCGCCGCCAGCGGCATGCTCGGCGGGGTATGGCAAGTCGGGAGCAACTTCCTGATCCGTCACGAAAAGCCCGCGCATCTCTGGATGGGCGGCGAGAAATTCCGCACCGCTCGCTCGCACCGGATCAATGCCCGGAAAATGCCCGCACACCACGACGATCACCCGGAAGCCACGCCGCCGGATCGCCTCGAATATATCGAGCAGGATCGCATGGAATGTCTCAGGGCGAATCCAGAACATGCTGCCGGGTACATGATACCGCTCGCCGCGCTCGATGCCGCCGGTGAGATAGGTCCCGTCCGGCATGTCTTCCCGCCAGTCCGCGGACCAGTAGAACGGCGGAACGACTACGCCGCCGGACCGCTCCGCCGCCCGCACACAAACAGCATGCGCTTTGATCGCATCAAGCCCGACCGCGTTATGCTCGCCGTGCCATTCCAGCACGCCGAGCGGCAGGTAACAGATTGGGGCATCCGCCATCGCTTGCGCCAGCTCCCACGGGAACATTTCTTCGTACCGAACTTTCGGCATCGCGTGTCCCCTTCGCACGACTCTCTTACCCGCGGAAGCATCAGGGAGGCGGTCGCTGTCAACCGCCTCCCTCACACTCAGTCCTTCGTTACGATGCGAGCGGTTCGACCGCGCGGGCAATCGGCCGGGGACCGGTAGCGGTCGGATCGGGGGTGAAGCGGACGGGCTGAGAGACCTCGAGCGTATCGAAATCGCCGCCGCTCACGTCATTGCGATGGAAGAACCGCTCAATGCCCGCGCCATCCCGCAGGAAGCCGAATCCGCGCGCCTTGACGATCTTCGTGATGACACCGGTGGTCGCGTCTTCCGTGGCGGAAAGATCAGCCGATGATGCGTCATGTCCGCGCCCGAAGGTGCGCCCCCGCTCGCTCCGGCTTTCCGGCTGCGATGCGGCGTTCTCGTCCTCCGTCGCGACACGTTCCTCGCGGCGCATCCGCATCGGCGCGCGGCGGGTGAGTGGTACGTCCACCGGTGTGGCGACCGTGCCTGTCTCCTGATAGCGCGAAAGGAGCGCTCCCACCTGCGTGCTCAACGAGGGCGGGAGAAAGCCGGGGGCAGCGGTCGTCGTCGGCTCGCGCGCGGCGATCTCTTCCTGGCGGACGACGCGTGCATCCTCGTCGCGTCCGGCGACGAACCGGAACCGCTCCGGGTTGAGCGGCGCGATGGGCCGGGCGCTGATGCGCTCCGGTTGCAGCCGCGCGCGCTCTACCGACGCGGCGGGCCGCTCGGATCGCGCCGGGCGCTCCGCGGCACGTTCGGGGCGGCGCGGCGGCACCGGAGCGGGCGTGCGCTGACGGACGGGATACACCGAGGCCGTCGCGGGGATCGGGCGCTCGACGCGCGTGCGTCGTTCCTCGCGCTTCGGATAGAGCGGGAAGTTCTCAATGGCGGCGGGGACGGTGGGCAGATCGCCCTGCCACGCCTTGCGCGGGATACGCACCCGCAGGCTGCGCTGGAGTTGCCGCCACTTCGGCTCGTCGCTCGGCATGAGGAGCGTCACGGCATCGCCCTCGCGCCCCATCCGCCCGGTGCGCCCGACGCGGTGGGTCAGGAGTTCCGTCGTCTCCGGCAGGTCGTAATTGATGACCATGCCGATATTCTCGACATCGAGACCGCGCGCCGCGACATTCGTCGCGAGCAGGATTGGCACCTTGCCACTGCGGAAATCGGCCATCACCTTGTCGCGGGCATTCTGTGAGAGATTGCCCTGCAAGGCGGCGGCCGGGTAGCCGAGCGCTTCGAGTTGGCGCGCCAGTTTCTTCACGCCGTGCTTCGTCCGCCCGAAGACGAGGACGCTCTCGTCGCCCCGCCCATCAAGGAGGACGCGGAGGACGGGCAGTTTCTGTCCCTCCGGCACGTCGTAGATGATGTGGTCAATCTTCGGCACATCTTCCGGCCGGGTATCAATCTGCACCATCGCCGGATCGCGCAGATATTTTGCCGCCGTTCCCTGCACCCATTCGGGCACCGTCGCGGAGAAAAGGGCGGTCTGCCGCTCGCGCGGGACGAAGCCGAGGATGCGTTCGACATCAGGCGCGAAGCCGCGATCGAGCATCTCGTCCGCCTCATCGAGGATGACGTAGTTGACGCGATTCAGTTTCAACACGCCCTGCCGGAGCAGATCGAGGACGCGGCCCGGCGTGCCGATGATCACCTGCGGGCCGGTATTGACGGCGGCAATCTGTGGGCCCATCGCCCGCCCGCCGAAGATGCAGAGTGAGCGGATACCATTCGCGCGGCCCAATTTCTCGACCACCTCGCCGACCTGCTGCGCCAATTCGCGCGTCGGTACGAGAACGAGCGCCTGCACCGCGCGGATCGCGCCGTCGGCCTTCTCGATCATCGGGATGGCGAAGGCGAGCGTCTTGCCGGAACCGGTCCGGGCCTGACCAACGAGGTCACGGCCGGTGAGGAGAATGGGAAGAGACTGAGCCTGAATCGGGGTGGGATCGGTGATCCCCATCGTGTGGAGCGCCGCGCGCGTTTGCGGGGCGAGCGGCATCGGGGCAAATGACAACAAAGATTCCTTTCGCGGCCCCGGGCAGTCGGCAGTCGGCGGTCGGCAGTCGAAAGTGCATACGCTTCGCGCGTTTCTTTCTGACGACTGCTGACTGCCGACTGG
>JBPCPB010000300.1:0-2991 GCA_050999735.1 Thermomicrobiales bacterium
CTCGGTGGCCTCAAAGACATGATCGGTGGCGGCGGTCCACAGATGGACCCGGCGGCATTACAGGAAATGCTCGCGGGCGGCATGAACGGCCCCGGCAATGCCCCCCTCGGCCCGCGCCCCCCCCGGCCCGTGCCAAACAAGCACAAGAAGAAAAAGAAGAAGCGGTAGACCTAACCCCTGCCCCTCTCCGTCAAGCGGAGAGGGGTGATTCATCTTCAATACCTCGGCTTTCGTTCAGCACCGTGCTCTATTGAAGGTCGCTCCCCCTCTCCATCGCAATGGAGAGGGGGTCGGGGGGTGAGGTTTCCCCCTATTTCCGTGCCAGATCAATAAAGACCGCGAGCACGCCGATCGTGTTGAAGAGGCTGTGGAGAGTCATCGTGGCGAGCGTGGACTTCGTCTTTTCGTAGACGATGGCGAGAGTCAGGCCGACGACGAAAATACTGGCGAGGATGAGCGGGATCGCGTGCGCGGCGGAGAAGATCGCGGCGCTGAGAATGACGCCACCGACCGCCGACCAGCGCGTGCGCAGCCAACCGTAGAGCATGCCGCGGAAGAGCAACTCCTCGATAACCGGCGCGACAATCGAGGCAGTGATCAGCGCGAGAATGAGGCTCGTCCAGGAGAACCCGCCCCCGCCGGTGAGGTCCTTCACTTGCGGATTCTCTGCCTTGCCACCGTAGAAGAGTTTGATGACGGCGGCGGAAACCAGCGCGGCGCCAACGTACATGCCGAGCAGAATCGGGAGGACCAGGGCGAAATACCACCCCGGCGGGCGGCGCATGCCGAGCGCGGACCAGCCAATATGGTACTTATGCACGGTGACGAGCCAGATCAAGAGTAAGATCACACCGTAAATCACGAAGCCGACGACGCTGTTCGCGACGAGAATCTTCGTGCTCGTCGGCGTCTGCGACGCGGGAGTGCCCGTGCTCGATGGCAGGAAATGAACGACCACGACCAACACGAAACTGAGAATTAGTGGCAGGCCGGCAACCACGACATCCCAGAAGCCCCACGGCACGCGATCCGGGCCAATTCCGCTGGCTGATGGCGGCGCATACGGCGGATATGACGGTAGCATCCCGGAGGGTGGCACATTCCCGTACGGCGGGACGCCCGCGTACGGCCATCCGGGCGCCTGGGGTTGCGGCGGCACAGCCCAATAGTCAGGTCGCGTGCTGGCGCCGGGATTCCCTTGCCGGGGAAGAAAAGGCGTGCCGGACGCGTTAACATCATCAGACGGCGACGACGCGGGGCCGTTCAAAGATGGCGCTTCTTCAGGTGGCGGCATGGACATCGGCGGTCGTTCCCTTCATCGGTTGGCGGGCGTCGCACTCGCGAACAGTGTACGCCAAAACCGCTGCCATCGTTGCACCCGCGATGCCAGCAACGCGGTATACTACCGGCGCTCCGATGAACGTACGGGGGAGAAAGGAGACGATGATGCCGAAGTTCGGCGCGCACATGAGTATTTCGGGCGGCTGTTTCCGCTCGATGGAGTGGGGCCAGCAGGCGGGTTGTGAGGTCGTCCAACTCTTTTCCAAGAACGAACGCCAGTGGCTCGGCAAACCACTGACGGACGATGACATCGCCAAATTCACCGATGCCCGGACACGCACCAATGTCCATCCCGTGATGATCCACGATTCGTACCTCATCAATCTCTCTTCTCCGAACGACGACCTATGGGGGAAGTCCATCAATGCCTTCCGGGACGAACTGCTGCGGGCGCGGGCGCTCGACGTCCCCTACCTCAATACGCACCCCGGCTCGCATGTCGGCTCCGGCGAGCAGGAGGGGTTGGATCGGATGGTCACGGCTCTCAATCGCCTTGGCGCTGAGGGCGCATACGAGGGCGTGACGGTGCTGCTCGAAACGACCGCCGGGCAGGGCACGAACCTCGGCGCAAAGTTCGAGCACCTTTCGTACCTCATCGAGCATGTCAACAACCCGGACGCCTTCGCTGTCTGTATAGATACCTGCCATATCTTCGCGGCGGGCTACGACATCCGCACACCGGAAACCTACGCCGCGACGATGGCCGATTTCGACCGCCTTGTAGGCTATGACCGGATTAAGGCAATGCATCTCAACGACGCCCTCCAGCCCCTCGGCGACCACAAAGACCGCCATGCCGCCATCGGCGAGGGGCATATCGGTTTGGAGGGCTTCCGCAACGTCGTCAATGACCCGCGTCTCGCCCATCTCCCGATGGTACTGGAAACGCCGAAGAGCGCCGACTGTCACGAGGATATCGAAAACATCGCCCGCCTGCGCGGCCTGATCGCGCAATCGTCGGTTGTCGCGTAACCCTTTGAGCGGCCCGATTATCCTCGTTGGCGGTGAGGCGTTCACGCAGCCGTTTGACCGCTTCCATCTCCGCTTCCTCCGCATGGCGGCGCGCGGCGACCGACCGACCATCGCTTTCCTGCCCACGGCCACTGAGCGCTTCCCCGACGACGACACGGAGGACGCGGCGTACCGCCTCGGCAAGATAGGTGTCGTCGCCACCGTCCCGATCCGCGTGCGATCCGACGCGGACAATCCGGCCTATGCCGACGGCATCGAGGCAGCGGACGTCATCTATCTCGGCGATGGCGACACCGGGCGGCTCGTCCGCACGCTCCACGGCACGAAGACGGAGATGGCAATCCGCGCGGCCTACCGGCGGGGTGCGATGTTGATCGGCGCGGGCGCGGGCGCGGCGGCGCTCTGCACCGATGTCCCCGCCCGACCGGACGATGTCCCTGCCCGGCCCGGCGAGCCGTACTTTCGCTGGTTCCCCGGCCTCGGCATCCTCAGCGGCGTGGTCGTTCTTTCCCGCTCCAACCGCACGCCCGCCGGCTGGCTTCGTCGCCTCAAGGAGACAACACCGAATAACGCGCCCTTGCTCGGTCTCGATGATGTGACCGCCCTCGTCTGGATGGACGACCGCTGGACCGTCGTCGGCTATGGCCGGGCGATCATCTTCCACGCCCTCACCGAAAC
>JBPCPB010000341.1:0-11471 GCA_050999735.1 Thermomicrobiales bacterium
GCCTCAAGGAGACAACACCGCATAACGCGCCCTTGCTCGGTCTCGATGATGTGACCGCCCTCGTCTGGATGGACGGCCGCTGGACCGTCGTCGGCTACGGCCGGGCGATCATCTTCCACTCCCTCACCGAAACCTCCTTCGGCACGGGCGAAACCGTCCCCCTCCCACCGCCAACGGAAACCGATTGAACCGCAGTCGCCCGGAGGACGCCCGGCAGAGAGCGCGGGGATGGGCTGAGGCGGAAATAGTCAAGGTTGACCTGCTATGACTGCCGTACACTGTCGGCAATCCGCAGCATCGCTGCCAGACTACGCTCGACATCCGTATCGGTCGTCGCCCACGAGCAAACGCTGATGCGCATCGCGGCGCGACCGTGCCACACGGTGCCGCCGCACCAGCAGGTGCCATCCTCTTGAATGCCTGCGACGATCCGTCGCGTTATGTCGTCATCGCCGAACGAGACGAGGACTTGATTGAGTTCCACGTCATTGAGGATTTCGTATCCGGCGTCACGCAGGCCGTCGGCGAAATGCGACGCAGAGAGACAGGTACGCTCGATCAGCTCCGTCAGCCCACTCCGGCCCAGCGAGTGGAGCGCCGCCCAAATCTCGACTCCACGCGCCCGCCGCGACATCTCCGGCGTGTACTGATCCGGCTCGCGCGTCGTACTCTGGACGAGATAGGCGGCGGTCGTCATCATCGCCGCGCGCAGTGTCTCAGGGTCGCGGACGAAGGCGAGGCCACTGTCGTACGGAACATTCAGCCACTTGTGTGCATCCGTCGCCCACGAATCCGCTTCCGCGAACCCGTCCACGAGATGCGCGCGACCCGGCGCGGCAGCAGCCCACAGACCGAACGCCCCATCCACATGTACCCATGCCTCTGCGTCATGCGCCCAGGCGCAGAGGTCGGCGGCGGGGTCAAAGGCGCCGGTGTTGACGTTGCCCGCCTGGATGCAAACAATCGTCGGGCCGGCGAGCGATGGCAAAGCGTCGGCGCGCATCCGCCCCTGCCCGTCCACCGGCACACGCACAACTCTCTCTCGTCCGAAGCCGAGCAGGCCGAGCGCCTTATAGATCGAGACGTGCGCTTCCTCCCCGACGACAATGGTGATCGGCGGCGCGCCGAACAGGCCGTCCGCCTCCACATCCCAGCCGACGCGCGCGAGCACCGCGTGACGGGCGGCGGCGAGCGCCGAAAAATTTGCCATCGTGCCGCCTGTGACGAATGCCGCGCCGCAATTGGGTGGGAGGCCGAGGAGATCGAGCAGCCAACGCCGTGCCACTTCTTCCACCGCCGCGCCGATTGGGCACATCGCGGCCATGCCCGAATCCTGATCCCACGCGCCCGCGAGCCAGTTTGCGGCGAGTGCGGCCGGGAGGCTACCGCCGGTCACAAACCCGAAGAACCGGCCACCCGCTGTCGCGGTTGTCGCGGGCGAGCCGATCTCATCGAGCAGCGCAAGAACGGTAGCAGGGTCGGTCGGCCCATCCGGGATCGGCTCGTCCAATACGGTCAGTCGGTCACGAGCCTCCGAGGTCACGGCGACGCCGCGTCCGTCGAGTCCCGCGAGATAGCGCGTCGCCCGTCCGGCAGTGCCGTGCAACAGGCTTTCCATGCCGCCTGTATTCCCACGTCCGTCGGTCTTTTCCACTACCGTCATCATCCTTTTCTCTTTCCCGCTCTGCGCCCTCTGCGTCTCCGCGGTTCAATCAGTTTCCAGCGCCAGGAGGGTCGTGACGCGGGCGAGGGCGGTGCGGAGGCGTTTGTCGCGATTGACGGGACACACCGTGCCGAGCGCGACGGCGACATCGCCGTGGAAAGTAGCGAAACGGGCGATTTCGACGGCGAGGTCGGTGAAGAGTTGCGGGTCACGGGGAGCGTCATGCTCGAACCAGAGGTTCTTGATGCGCAACACGCGGCGCTTGCGATCCAGTGCGGGATCGAGGCGGGCGACAAAGCGGTCGCCCCAGAGCACGGGGAGCGTATACGGGCCATACTTCCGCTTCGTTGCCGGGACGTAGACTTCCCATGTGTAGTCGAAGCCCCAGAGGGCGGCAAGACGCTTGCGATCCCAGACGAATGGATCGAGCGGCGCGAGGATGACCGCGCGGCGCTCTGCTTCCAAGATAGGCATGACCGACGCGAGCGATTCACGGTGATCCGGCGCGATGTAGAAGGTCGCGCGGATACCTTCAATCGTCACCGGCACGGCATCACCGGCGGCGATCGCGGGCTGGATTCCGCCCGTTCCCATCGCTAGCCCGGCATAGGTCACATCACGCTGCGCGCGGTGCAGCGCGCATTCCGCTTCGGTCACGGGTGTTGCGTCCACATCAGGCGGCAGCATCCGCTCGGTCAGTTCGTAGAATCGCTGCGTCCCTTCCCGGTGATGGACCATCAGAAAGCCGCGCCGCAGGAGTGTCTGGAGCGCGACCTGCGAGCGGCGTGTCGTCCCCCAGCCGTATTCCATCGGCATACGGTCATCTTCATCCATGAAATCGCGGGCGGCGAGCGGGCCACGCTCCCGGATCGCACCAAGCACCCGCTCCGTCACCTGGCGCATAATCTCCGGCTGCACCTGCTCCATGCGGGTCGGCGGGCCGAGACGGCGGTCGTAGAAGCGCCAGTCCTCCATTGGCAGGATCGCGTGGATGCTGTGGAAATTTTCGACGAGCGTCCGGTCGCGGTAGAGCGCGTCGTCCAGGTGTCCGGTCAGATAGCCGGGCAGGCGCGTCCGAGCGATCAGGTGATGATTCGCCGCGACAACGCTGACGGGATCAACCTGGAGAATTCCGATCTGCCGCACGAGTGGGAGCGGATGATCGGGTAAACCGCCGGATGCATACAGCCCGCCGGGGCGGCGCAGCAGGAAGGCGCGCGCATGGTCGGGGCTGATCGTCCTCGGTGCCGCAACGCTTGTCCGAACCGCCATGTCCGTTCCTCCCATTATAGCAAGTGACAGGGAGAAGTATCGCACATCCGTTCTGTACGTTCAACAGGTAGACAGCACGCCCTGCATATTTACGCAGAAGGAACAGGGTAGTAGCAGGCTTTCCAACCTGCCCTCCCCGGCGAGAGGCAGGCTGGAAAGCCTGCTACCACCAACAAAACCGCCCATCTTCAGCATTTCGGATTAATCGTCGTGCCGACCCGCGAGTTCGTCTTCGGTTAGCTGCGCCGACGGATCGGATTCCGATTCCATGATGAATGTATCCACCCGCGCGGCATCGCGATGAGCGCGCCGGATCGCGCGCAGGCGGCGCAACTGGCGGAATGCCACCTCAGCAGCATTTTCCCCGCGCTCCTGGGCGGCATCGGCGACCGCGAGGATGCGGTCAATATCATCGTGCTCGGTCGTCTCGCGCGCGATCAGTAAGTCATGCACGAGCACCTGAATGATCGCGGAAATCGGCACGGCGAGGATGCCGCCCACTGGCCCGGCGAGCTTCGCCCCGGCGAGGATGGCGAGGATGACGGTGAGCGGTGAGAGGCCAATCGCGTCGCCTTGAATCCGTGGGACGAGGATGTTCCCCTCGATCTGCTGCAAAACGATGATAAAGACGGCGACGATCAGCGCCTTGACCGGCCCATCGGTGAGCGCAACGAGCACCGCCGGGATGCCGCCAATCCACGGCCCGAGAATCGGAATGATCTCCGTCGCACCGGCAATCAGCGCAAGGAGCGGCCAGTACTCCAGACCAAGCACCCCGTACCCGACCGCACACGCGGCGCCGATGATGCCGCACAAGATCAACTGCGCGCGAAACCAGAGTCCGAGTTTCGTCTCGATGTGCGTCCAGATATCGTTCACGCGCGTCCGCCGCTGGATGGGCACGAAACCGAGGAGAGCACGACGAATGAGCGCGCGTTCACTGAGCCAGTAGAACGAGATGAGGAGGACGGTCACAATCGAAAGCAGCGCCCCGAAGACGCTCGATACGACGTTCA
The DNA here is from genome assembly GCA_050999735.1 of Thermomicrobiales bacterium. Taxonomy (GTDB): domain Bacteria; phylum Chloroflexota; class Chloroflexia; order Thermomicrobiales; family JALYUS01; genus JALYUS01. The sequence continues at coordinate 3,952 of JBPCPB010000341.1, forward strand.
CCGCTTGTTCCTTGAGCACGCCCGTGACATCCGGGGGATTGTCCGAAAGTTGGCGCAACTTTGTCGCACCGGCGCTCGCCGCGTTCCGAATCCACGCCGCGTCACTGCCCGCGTACCGCTGTTCGAGATGATCTGCGACGCGGGGCAGGTTCGTCGCAAAATCCGTCGCCTGCGCCACGATGGGCGGGATGATGAAGGCGATCAGGCCACCAAAGAGCGCGAAGATCAGGAGGTACACGCTGAGGATGCTGGCGGGCCGGTTGAAGCCCATCCCGCGCAATCGGCGCGCGAGCGGATCAATCGCGGTCGCGAGCAGGATACCGATCAGGAGGAGGAAGAGCAGATCCGTCACCTTCAGCAGCAGGTTCGCGAGGAAGATGACGAAGAGCGCCGCCGCCGTGAAAAGCATCACGCGCCCAACGGTCAGATTGGATTGTGGGGGGATTCCATTCGGGGCAGATCCCCGCGGCGTGGGCATGCGATGGGGTCCTTTCGCCTCGCGCGATGGGTCCGCGCGACTCCTTGCTGCTGCCGTGGCAGTATACCACCATCGGCGTTGCGGGTGGTTCGCGGCAATTGCCGTCGCGAACGGATCGAAAGGACAGGAACCCGACGATAGACGGAGGCGTATAATAGAATGAGATGCATGATGCATCATCGTCTTTCATCAGGAGTGGACGGACATGGAATCCTTGTTTCTCGTCTGCTTTCTCGTTGGCCTCGCTATGACTGTTCTCTCGCTCCTTCTCGGCATGGGGCACCTCGGTGGCCTTCATCTCGGTCACGGCGGGGCGGCGCATGCGGTCGGGCATGGCGGCACAGCGCACGGCGGTTCCGGGACGGAGACGCCGACCATCTCGAGTGGCTACCTGAATTTCACGACGGTCATGACGTTTGTCACCTGGTTCGGCGGCGTTGGCTATCTTCTCTCGCACTATACCGTGCTCGGCGGGGCAGTGAGCCTGATTGTCGCGACCATCTCCGGCATCGGCGGCGGGAGCGTTGTCGCGCTCTTCATCACGCGCGTCCTCGAACGGGGGCAGACGGAGGTGTTCGAAGCGGACTATCGCATGCCGGGAACGGCGGCGCACGTTACCAGCACGATCTATCCTGGCTACGCCGGCGAGATTACGTATGCGCTCGCCGGTTCGACCCAGACATCCGCCGCGCGCAGCGTCGCGGGCGAGGAAATTCTCCGCGGAACGGAAGTCGTTGTGCTCAAGTATGAGCGCGGTGTCGCCTTCGTGGACACCTGGCAGCATGCGCTCGGTGAAGGAAGTGATGCCCCTGGGGATGTAGCGAGTAACGAGTCGCGAGTAACGAGAAGGGACTAAAATCCCACTCGTTACTCATTACTCATTACTCGTTACTCGTCGCTCGTGTTGGGCAGGAAAGGGAAATGTGTCATGACACCCATCGTTATCATCGTGATCTTGCTCGTCGTTGCTTTGTTTCTCACGTTGACGATCCTCGCCAGCATGTTCCAGAAAGTCGGACCGAATGAGGCGCTGATCGTCTCGGGCTTCGGCGGCACAAAGGTCGTGCATGGCGGCGGGCGTGTCGTCTGGCCGCTCGTCCAAACCTCCAAACGGCTCTCGCTCGAACTGATGTCCTTCGATGTCGCGCCGCAGCAGGCGTTGTACACGAAACAGGGCGTCGCGCTCAATGTCGAGGCGGTCTCGCAGATCAAGGTCAAGAACGATCCGCAAAGCATTCTCACCGCCGCCGAACAATTCCTTTCCAAGCCGCCGCAGGAGCGCCAGAGCCTGATCCGCCTGGTGATGGAAGGCCACCTGCGCGGCATCACAGGCTTACTCACCGTGGAGAGCATCGTCAAGGAACCGGAGATGGTGGCAGCGCAGGTTCGTTCCGGCGTCGCGGATGACCTTTACAAGATGGGCCTCGAAGTGATCTCGTTCACGATCCGCGATCTGCGCGACGACAACGAATACATCGCCAACATGGGCCGCCCGGACATCGCACGCATCAAGCGGGAAGCGGACATCGCGACTGCTGAGGCAATGCGCGACACCGAAATTCGGAAGGCGCAAGCGGTGCGGGAAGCCGCCGTCGCCCGTTCGATGGCGGATCAGGAGACGACGATTGCTCGCGCCGCCTCGGAGACGAAGCAGGCCGAAGCAATTCGCGACCTGAACCTCAAGAAGGCGGAGTACGAGCAGACGGTCCGCTCGCAGCAAGCGCAGACAGACAAAGCCTACGACATCGAGGCGAACATCGCCCAGCAGAAGGTTGTCGCCGAGCAGGTGAACGTCGAACTCGTCCGCAAGCAGCGCGAGGCGGACGTGCAGGTGGCGGAAATCAAGCGGCGCGAGTCCGAACTGATCGCCACCATCCTGCGGCCCGCCGAGATTGACAAGCAGAAGATTGAGGCCCTCGCTGGCGCCGAGCAGAACCGCCTGCGGCTCGAAGCCGAAGGGCGGGCGTCCGCGATTCGTGTCACCGGTGAAGCGGAAGCGGACATTATCCGGCAAAAAGGGCAGGCGGAAGCGGACGCGATGCAGAAGCGCGCCGATGCCTTCGCGATGTACAGCCAGGCTGCCGTGCTCGACAAAATCCTCACGAACCTGCCGGATCTGGCGCGCGCGATGGGCGAATCGGTCAAGGCGATTGACTCCGTTACCATCGTCTCGACGGGTGCGGACGGCTCCGCCGCGAGCAAGATGACGAACGACGTCGCCACGATGGTGGCGCAAGTGCCCGCCCTCGTGGAAGCGCTTAGCGGCATCAATATCGCGGACCTCATCAAGTCACTGCCGGGCTTGCAGGCGACACCCGGCAAGAAGGACGGCATCGTCCTCAATGGCAAAGCGACCCCGACCGTCGCTGAATAATCACTATCTGGCAGTCTTCGGGGAGCGCATCCGGCGCTCCCTTTTTTACGGGCGAGGCGCCAAAGAAGCGAGTGATGGCGGGCGTACGAACTTTGAAAGATTACCCGTGATAGGAATGGTGCAGTTGAGTGATGACTTTCTTGGTGGTACAGGCTTCAGCCTACCAGACGCTTGGAGGCTCTGAATCTGCTCCATCGGGCTTTCCTCACAACCTGCGTAATCCTTCCATCGCACGAGGGATTATATATAGTCTACAATCTATATGTATGCCATTACTTCCACTCTTTGCATATTGCTTTGCACTCACCGCAATCTCCGGGGTTTCACTTCCGTTGATCATAGTCATATCACACATTCTCCCGTTCATTGAGTAGTGGGGAAGATACATCACGAAGGGGGCGGGCGATGGGGAAGCGAGTGCATTGCGGCCGGTTCGCGCGATTGATATTCGCATGCGTTCTTTTAGCGAGCGTTGCGCAGGTCACATGGCCGCTCGCAAGCGAGGCGGCACCCCCTGCTCCTGTTCCCAGTCCACGCACGAGTCCAACGGGTGCGTCGTCTGCGTCGGCCGGCACGACAAGCCCAATAACAGTAACGCCGGGTGGGCCACCACCGCCCAAGCCATCCCCCGCATTCTCCGGCTCATCGGCAATGACCGCACCCTCCCGTGGCACACCGCACGATCAAATTCTTGCGGTGATCAAAGAGGTGAGCACTGATCTCGCAAGCGGCGATATTGCTGATGCGGGCGTCGCAAAAGACTTGACCACGAATCTGCAGCGTGCAGCGGATGCACTCGCTGCCAATGATGGAAAGGCTGCGGCGGCTGATCTTGTGGCGTTTGGTCAGGTAATTGACAAGCAGCACGGGACGTCCATCAAGGAGACTGCGGCGAAACCGCTGCTGAAGGAGACGTCTGACGTATATGCGCAATTGCAGACGTCGCTTCCACGTCCCACGCTTGCCAAACCACCGCGCACGACATCAACGGCAGCGATCACGACCGCGAGTGGGAGCGCCTTCTCATTCAGTAATGGCACCGTCACCTGGGAAAACTGCGCCAACGGAGACAATGAGTTGATTGCATTCAACGCGGGCGATAGTGTCAGCGGTACGGCGGAACTGGATGATGACGATATTGGAGCGGGACTCACCCTAATTGCGCCCGGATTGAATATAACAATCACGCAAACCTATACGCCGGTTCCCTATCAATTCACAGTGACACACCAAGGCGACGCGCTCTTTGCGTGCGTTAGCCCTGACAGTGACGACTCAAATATTGACGAGACGATCACAGTCAATGGCGCGGTGACTTCCTCTCCGCCCGGCGGCACATGGATCACACCCGATGACGGACAAGGCTTTACGAGCGGGTCAGTGCATTTTTCCGCCCACGCGGATGCGGCTGCTGGCGTCTCGAACGTCAACTTTACCGCGTGGTGGCCTGGATTGGGGCCGGTGACGGATCCCTGGTATACCGCCTGCTCGCTCACGGCACCGACGTCCGGGGACACCTATGCATGCGACTGGAATTTCGTCGTCCCATCCACTGTTCCGCCACCGCCCTCAGGTGCGATGCGGATCAGTTTCGATGTCTATGACAGCGCGGGCAACTATAACTTGGCGCCAAATGGCACACGCACAATCCAGATATACGATGAGGCCGGTCTCTACACGCAGAGCCCCTATCCGACGATTGATGAGGGTCAGAGCATCGCCATCTACATCACGGCGCAGAACACCGGTACATCTACATGGTCAGGGAGCAACGGCTACGATTACATCGGTATGGACGGCTGGGCGAACTACGGGACAAACCCCGTCTGGCAGGTCGTTCCGCCCGGCGGCACACTCAACTTCGCTGCGACCGTAACGCCACCATCGACGCCGGGCACGTATAACTATGCCTTCGAGCTGGAGCATAACGGGACGGTGTTCAGTCCTTATTACTACATTCCCGTCACCGTGCGTGCTCCCGTGCTCCAGAGCATCGCAATCAGCCCGGCGAACGCGGTAGCCATTGTCGGCCAATCGTATCGGTTCACCGTGACCGGGACCTACTCCAACGGTCAGACCGCCGATGTCACATCGTCCGTGTCGTGGACGTCCGTCAATCCCTCCATCGCAACAGTGAGCAGCAGCGCGATCGTGCAGGCGATCTTCCCCGGTGCAGCCAGTTTCAACGCAGTCGTCAGCGGTTTCAGTGTCGTCGCGCATCTTCGGGTCAATGCGAATCCGATCCCACCGCCGCGTGTCGGCAATATCCCCGATTCTGCGTTTCTTACGAACCCGCGATTCGAGACCCAACTCAACTCCGTCCCTGGCACGGCGGATAACCAGGGTTGGGAAAACTGCGGCCCGGCATCGGCGACGATGGCCATTGAGACGCTCGGGGGAAGCTTCTCCACCCAAGGCGGCGCTACAGGATACGGCACGATTCCGCCCGTCGATCCTGCGGCACGAGCTGCCCGCAGCGGTGTGGCCACCGCTAACGGTACGACGATCACAGTCACAGGTGGGTCAAATATGAAGGGCCAATTGGGGACGGACTTCAAAGATGCGGGCACCTTGCAGCTATTTAACGTCCTCCACTTGGGGTACGCGAATGTCACCTCGTACGACGACCTCCGCACGGCGATCGCAGCGCACCAACCGGTGATCATCCTAGTCCAAAACCAGCAGTACCGCGCCAATATCCCGCCCACGCCGGGCTGGACGCAGCCCTATTCGAGCAATGACAACTTCTGGTTTGAGAACAAGTATGGCAATTACGTCAATCATATCGTGATGGTCACCGGGTACGATACGAACTTCGTCTACATCAACGACCCGCTGCGACATGGACTACAGGGCGAAACCCCTCCGACGGCTAGCTATCCGGTCCCTCTCGCTATGTTCAAAAAGGCCGCTTTGATGCAGACACAAACACCGAATCAATGGTACGCGATCAAAGTATTCGGCCAGCCGTCTCCGGCACCGAGTCCGCGTTCCGGTGCAGGTAGATCGGCATCGCCAAACAGCACAGGCGGCGGGGCAGCGATTGATCCGACGATAGCGCTCCCATCCACGAAGCCCTCGTCACCCGGATCGCCAGCGATACCCGCTCCTGTCCCAGTTCATCGCTGATGCGATTCGCGGTGAGTTGTACCGACTCAAACAAGAATCCGCGCGTCGCATTCTCGGCTGAAAATGAAACTCCACGGTCTGGTATAGCGTCACCAAACCGTGGAGAGAGCCAATGGTGGTAGCAGGCTTTCCAGCCCGCCCTTCGTCACCCAGAGGCAGGCTGGAAAGCCTGCTACCACCGGGGAAATTGCTGAGATCAGCACCGCGCGTCACAACCGCCGGGATCGCAAGAATGAGATGACCGACCAGATCGCGAGCACGACCGCGACGCCGATCCCGGCGAAGAAGACGACGTGGAGGGCGGTATCGCCGCCACCCTCGCGACGCATCGTGATAAAGATGAGCACCAGCGAGAGAAAGATCGTCGCGCTCGCGATTGCCTGAATGAGCCGGTTCGTGATGACATGCAATGCATGCACCGCCCGCCCGGTTGCGTGCTGCGCCGCGCGCAACACCAGTTCGCCCTGCTCCAACTGCGTGAGGAGATGATCGAGCCGACCGGGGAACTCCATCGCCAGTTCGCCGTATTGGATCGCCGCGTGCCGGGCCTGCCGGAGCAAACGCTCCGGGGCGAGGAGCCGCGCGATCGCTTCCTGTCCAAATGGCTGCGCGACCGCGAGAATATTGAACGTCGGATCGAGCCGCTGCCCCAGCCCCTCGATCATCACGAGCATCTTCACCAGCAGCGCCAGGTCGGGCGGCAGGCGCAGGCGATGCCGCCGCACAAGCGCGAGCAAGTCGGTGAGCAGCGTCGTTACATCCAGTTCTTCCAACGTGGCGCCGTAGTACTGCGCCATCAGCCGCCGGATGTCGCGGAGCAGCAGCGCGTGGTTCGTCTGCGCCCCGCCAACGACGCCGAGACGGTACAAATAGCGCGCGATCTGATCGGCGTCCTGCCCGACGACGGCGAGGAGGAGAAAAAGGAGATTTGTCCGCATCGCCTCATCAATTGTCCCGACCATCCCGAAATCAATCGCGCCGATCACGCCGCCATCGAGGACGAAGAGATTGCCGGGGTGGAGGTCGGCATGGAAAAAGCCGTCCTCGAAGACCTCCTGCAGGACGATGCGCGCGCTCTGCTCCGCGATCCGGGCCGGGGAGTAGCCTGCCACTTCGAGTGCCGGGACATCATCAATGCGCAGGCCGTGCATTCGCTCCATCGTGATGATCTGCGTCGTCGTGTATTCCCAGCAGATCGCCGGGACGCGGACATTTGGGTTGTCGGCGAAGTTGCGCTGGAAGACCTCGGCGTTCTTTGCCTCGCGCAGATAATCCAGTTCGTTGCGCAGTGTCCAGGCGAATTCATCCACGAGCGCGGGCACGTCAATGCCGGTATGCTCCTCGATTTTCAGCCGCGTCTCCATTAAGTGTGCGATCCGTGTCGCGATGCGGAGATCGAGCGCAACCTGCTCGCGCACACCGGGCCGCTGCACCTTGACGACCGCGTCAATCCCGCCGGGCAGCGTAACCGCATGCACCTGGCCGATGGAGGCGGCGGCGAGCGGCACGGGATCGAAGAACGTGAAGAGGGCATCAACG
>JBPCPB010000190.1:0-2772 GCA_050999735.1 Thermomicrobiales bacterium
CGCACGCGCGGTCGCGGCCCGCTCCGTACGAGGCCGAGGCGGTGCAGCGCGCCATCTTCCTCGCCGAAGTGACGGGTGGGCGATTGCACATCGCGCATGTCTCCTGCCAACTGGCGCTCGAATTCATCCAGGCGGCAAAGGCGCGCGGCGTCCACGTCACCGCCGAAACCTGCCCGCAGTACCTCGTCATGGATGTCTCTGATCTCGCCCGCAAGGGCGGCTTCGCGCGCTGCGCCCCACCGCTGCGCACCCGTGGCGATGTCGAAGCGATATGGCGCGGCCTTGCCGATGGCTCGCTGGATTTTGTCTGCTCGGACCACTGCGGCTACACGATTGAGTCGAAAGAGGCAGGCTGGGCCAATATTTTCGATGCGCCGCAGGGCCTCTCGGTCATCCAGCATATGCTGCCGGTCGTCTACGACGCCGCAATCAACGTCCGTGGCTGGTCATGGCCCGACATCGTCCGGCGGACGGCGACCGCACCGGCGCAATTGTTCGGTCTCGCACCACGGAAGGGCGCGCTCACCATCGGCGCGGACGCGGACATCGTACTCTATGACCCGGACGCGGAAGCGACAGTGACGCGCGACGGCTTGCTGACGCGCCAGAAATGGTCGGCGTTCGAGGGCAAGGCGTATCGCGGTCGCGTTGTCCGCACGCTCGTTCGTGGCCGCGATGTCTACGTAGACGGCGAAATCGTCGTGGACGCGGGCAACGGGCGGTTCCTCACACCGGAGTACGCGCGCGATGCGGCAGTTCCCGCTTAACCGCCCGTACAGATGATCGCGAGTTAGTACATAGTGGTCGCGGGCCGGACGACCGCTTCCGCAAGCGCGCGTCGGGTTAATCACGTCGCGCGCACCGCTTGCAGGGCCTCGCGCACTTGGCGCAGATGCGTGTATTCGTGACGGACGAACTGCGCGAGGAGTTGCCGCCCTGTCCGCTCCCCAGTGCGATATGGCCTTGCGACGTCCCAGTCCTCGACTGGGAGGCTCCGCATGGCGATGAGAACGGCTTCATGTTCCGCCCGGTATGTCTCGAGCAATGCCCCGAGCGGCTGACGTGGCACGGGCCGCATGATGTTCATGCCCCGTTTGGGGCCACTGCCGCCCGCGAACGTCTGGAGCGCGTAGGTGTTCACCGCGAGGAGATGCGTGACAATTTGCGCGATGGACCACTCACCTGCGCGCGGCGCGGCGGTCGCCTCCACCTCCGTGACGCCTTGCAAATCCCCGTTGAGAATGGCAGGCACCGCGCCGTATGCGTCGAGGAAAGGTTCGAGCGGGCTTTCCGCCGTCATTCGCTGCCTGGGATTGAACGTCATCGGCCACCGTCCTCTCGTTGCGACGCGCACGCACGCCGCACAATCGCTTCCGCCAGCACGCGCGTTGGATCAATCACCGGCACAGATGCGTCACCGTCGCGGAAGACAAGGGGTAACTCCGTACATCCGGCGATCAGCGCTTCCGCGCCGTGTGCCACGAGAGAGACGGCAGCCTCCGAAAGCAAACCGGTGGTCTCTCGCCCGATCTTTCCGGCCTTCACGCGACGGATCGCGCCCATCACGGCGCGTTCCTGAAAGTCATCAGTCGGTACGATGACCTCGATGTGGTGCTTCGCGAACCATTCCTGGTACAGCCCGCTCGCGATTGTGCCGGTCGTCGCAAGGAGGCCGACGCGCTGGATAGACGGGTGCACCAGTTCGACCGCCGAGGCAGTCTCGTCCATCATATGCAGGAATGGAACGGTGATTCCCCGTTCGATGGCCGGGAAGAACGCATGCGCCGTGTTGCACGGCACGGCAATGAACGATACACCCATCGCGACCAACGCCGTCGCGCCGCGCAGTAACCATGGGGTTGGATCCTCGCCGCCATACAGCAGCGCGTCCGAGCGGTCGGGCACCGTCGGGTCGGCCCAGATGATGACAGGGAGGTGATCCTGGTCGCGCGTCGCCGGTGTCGCGGCGATAATTTTCATGTAGAGGTCAGCGGTCGCGGCAGGCCCCATCCCGCCGAGAATGCCAACAATCGGTCGCTGCATCGTCTGCTCCTTTCGCGCCGGTTCATCGGGATCAGTATACGGTCTCTGTGCCGTGGTATCCTTAGCGTGGTGAGGTGAGGACTACGATGACCGATATGCACGCACCGATCATAACCGAGCCGTCCACCGTCGCGGCGGACGCCCTGAACCGCTATCTCTATGGCGCGGACCCGACCGAACGGATCGTCGCCGTTGAACGGGGCGGGCCAGATCGCATGCGCGTCTACCGGCGCGTTGATGGTCGCGTCATCGAGGAACGCGTCTCGTTTCGGCCCTGGCTGCTGATGACGCAGCAACCCGCGTGGGCCGACCTCACGGGCGATGTCCGTGCGACGCGGCTGGCGGGTGACGGAGAGCATTGCTGGTTCGTCGAATGCCGGAACTGGAATGCCTTTCAGGATGTGCGTGGCCGCGTGCGCGATGCGGGCGACGAACCGCTCCTGTTCACTTCGCCCATTCAGCAGTATTTGACGGGTTCAGGCCGCACACTCTTCAAGGGGATGGTCTACGAAGACCTCCTCCGCATGCAACTCGATATCGAGGCAACATCGCTTGATCCGCTTGTTCCCCATGCCCGCATCTTTCTCGTTAGCGTCCGCACGAGCGCCGGTGACGAGCGATTATTCGGCGCGGCGGGCGAGGATGAGGCGACCATTTTCGAGGATTTAACGGCCTTCATCCGTGATGTTGACCCCGACGTGATCGAAGGCCACAACATCTTCAACTACG
>JBPCPB010000089.1:0-4871 GCA_050999735.1 Thermomicrobiales bacterium
CGACGCAACTGACGGCGCGGGGCGTGGCGACGAGGAAATCGATGTACTCGGTGTCGGTACAGCGCGGCGCATTCATGCCTGCTACTCTACTCGCTCTCGACCGCTGCGCTCAACTGCGTAAGTCCTACGGCATTCAAATGCGCGATGAGTGCCTTATATTCGTTTTCGCCCTGTTCGTTGTCAGGATACGGTGTACCAACCGCGAGCGCGTATGCGGCCTTGTGCGTTTCCTGTTCCACCCAACGGGTGAAATCCTCTACGCCTAAAGCGATAGGCGAGACCGGTTCCTGGCTGCCGTTTGCCCAGTGCTGCCCGATACGAATCGGCTGCGGTTCTTCCTTGCGCAGGAGAACTAGCGCAACGGCGGCACAGAGCACGTCGCGTTTCACCGCCGCGTAATCGCGCTGCTCCCGGTATGCCATCTTAACGATCGCGTCATGTACGCCGGGGATTTTGCCTTCTCGCCAAGAAATGCCAGCGGCAATGTGAGCCACCGCGACACGATCACCTGGCGACACGTTCCTCAGATCGGTTGGCGAAGGTTGGTTCATACTCTGCACCGACACCACTCAGTACCAAATAGCGATACTGTTCAACGACTGAAACCCACCTAGCGCGTGTCACGGATGTGTCACGAACGCCGCGCATTCCTGTTTGTCGCGACATGTTGCGACGTTCTATACGTACACCATTTTCTCTTACAGCGCAACAGTTCGCGCTAGAATGCGATAAGCCGCAATATTCGCTTCGGGCAACTGAAAATCGCAGTGTCGGCGGTTCGATTCCGCCCCTCGGCACCATTTCTTTTCCTTCGTCTCACCTAAAGGCTCTCAGTACACCTTCAACAATACGATGAGATCAAGGCGCTTCGATAGCCGGAAGCCCCGGTTGCCATCTCCCTGCGTGCCTATCACGGCGATGGTATAGCACATCTCATCTCGCCTCCGCTGTCGGTTCGATGGACACTGCCTTGCCCATCTCATCGGTAATGTCTGCTTGCCCTGAGCAGCATTTTCCTTCCATTTGCCAGACGCTCGAACGTTATTCGCAGTTCGTCTGATACGGACGCGGACCAGATGCCTGCTTCCTTGCCTTGCAACCGATGCACGCGCAATGAGGGTTGCTGCTCATTCGTATCGAGCAGCCGGAGCGCACGAGCGAACCGTTTCTGTTCGTTCGGGGAAAAGCCCTGCATAATGAGCGATTCAAGGAAGTCTGCTGATACATCGAGCGTGGCGTACTCAGCCATGCAGACGGTTTTCGATCAATGCCCGCATCGCTGCTTGCGGATCGTCCGCCTCCATGATGGCAACCAAGTCCTCTTCGCCCACATGCGGCACGATCGGACTATGCCGCGCTCGTTCGATAGCCGCACTCTCTTCCGGCGTATACGCCCATGCGTCCTCCTGGGGAATGACGATGGCCGGTCTCAGGAGCACGCCGCCGTCCCGGATTTCATAGGTCAGTTGTGTTCGGTCGGTGATATGCAGCGCGGTACGTACCGCTTTCGGTAGCGTCATCGCACCGTCCTTGTCCAGGGTGATGGGCCGTTCCGTTACCATTATTCACACTCCCGGTTCATCCCACGCTGAACATCACTCTTCTCGGCATTCTTCCCATAGTTTACCCGAAATCCGGGAATCCGGGAATCCCGTAAAGAGGGGGTCTCGTGTCCCGCGTTGCCTCTCCCGGGGCCGTGCTGGTTTGACCCTCCCGCTTTCGGCACGGTAAATTCGATAAATTCTAGGTAAATCGCGCACGAGACTTTGACGTGTTCGCGAAGCCGTTCTACGCTTCGCAGCGAGGGGGCAACGGCGCCCCGTCGTAAAGGGAAGCACGATGCTGGTGCGCCTGTTTCTACCCTACAGATTGCATGATTTCGCCCCATTCTCCGCCATCGCTCGGGGTGTACGATGAGTGATCGCACGGCACGGCTGGTACGCGTCGGCACGCGAGGGAGCGCGCTCGCGCTCGCGCAGACGGCGCTGGCCATTGCCGCCCTAACCGCTGTTGACTCCGATGCCACCTACGACGCGACGATTATTCGCACCGAGGGCGATCGCGATAAGACGACGCCGCTCACGGTCCTCGGCGGGCAGGGCGTCTTCACCGTCGCGCTGCAAGATGTGCTACTGCGCGGTGCGGTGGACATGGCCGTGCATAGCGCGAAGGATCTGGCGCCCACGACACCGGACGGCCTCGTGCTTGCTGCCCTGCCGGAGCGTGCTGACCCGCGCGATGTCTTCATTTCCCGCCACGGCGTTGCATTGGCGGCGCTGCCCCCCGGCGCGCGCGTCGGGACGAGCAGCCGCCGCCGCGCGGTGCAGGCGCGGGCAATCAATCCGCAGGTCGAGATCATCGAACTGCGTGGCAACCTCGATACGCGGCTGCGGAAAGCCACCGACCCAGCGTATGACGGCATCATCGTCGCGGCGGCGGGGTTGGACCGGATGGGGTGGCAGGAGCGCATCACCGAGTATTTGCCGGTGGATCGCTTTGTGCCGTCGCCGGGGCAGGGAGCCATCGGCATTGAGTGTCGCGCGGATGATGCGGCATTGCGCGCCGTACTCGCCCGGATTGACGACCGGCCAACACGGATCGCGGTGACGGCGGAGCGGGCGCTGCTCGTCGCGGCAGGCGCGGGCTGCACGATGCCACTCGCGGGATATGCCGAACTGCACGATGACCTGCTCCGGCTTTGGGGCATGACGGCGGACATGGAGTACACCAACGCCCGCTGGGTCGCCCAAACCGCGTCCGCAGCCGATCCCTTCGCCGCCGGGTGGCAACTCGCCGAAGCGCTTGGCCTGACAACCGGGGTGCGGGCATGACAGAGTCCGGGATGCCGCTATGCGGATTGCAGATCGTCGTGACGCGGCCGGAAGGGCAGGCAGAGGCGCTCATCGAGCGGCTCGAAACACTCGGCGCGACCGTCCTCCACGCGCCGACGATCCGCATCGCCGACCCGCCGTCGTATACGGCATTGGATGCCGCGCTCCGGCATCTCCCCTGCTACGACTGGATCGTCTGGACGAGCGCGAATGGCGTAGCGCGGACCTTCGCGCGGCTGGCAACGCTCGGCCTCGATCCCGGTGTGGTGCGTGCGTCCCACATGGCCGTTATCGGTGACGCGACGGCGCGGGCGCTCGCGTCGTTCGGCCACGAGGCAGATCTCGTCCCGTCGCAGGCCATCGCGGAGTCGTTGCGGGACGCTCTGATCGCGGCGGGGGTCGGCGCGGGGTCACGGCTGCTCGTACCGCAGCCCGTCACATCGCGCGATCTTCTCGCGACCGGACTGCGGGTGGCCGGTGCGGTCGTGGATGTCGTGCCTGCGTACCAGACCGAATTGAACACAGACGCGGCAGCGAACATGCGACAGTGGCTCAGGGCGGGCCGGATTGATTGCGCCCTCGTCACCAGCCCAAGCACCGTGCGTGGCCTGCTCGCCCTGCTCGATGGCGATCGGGAGGCATTACGCCGCGTCCCGCTCGCCTGCATCGGCCCGGTGACGGCGGACGCGGTGTGCGCGCTCGGCCTCGAACCGGCGCTTGTCGCCACCGAACACACGAACGACGGCCTGATTGCCGCCTTGATTGCTCATCGGACAGGAGTGTGTGTATGAACGACCTATCTGCGATCGCCGTGCCGCCGTTTCAACGTTTCCGCCGCCTCCGGCAAACGCCGTCACTCCGCCGCCTCGTGCAGGAGACGCGGCTCCATCCGGCCGACTTCAGCCGGCCCCTCTTCGTCACGCACGGCTTCGATGTGCGCGAGGAGATCGGCGCGATGCCCGGCGTCTACCATCTCTCGGTGGATCACCTGCCGCACGCCGTCGAGGAAGCGGTGGGGGCGGGCGTGACGAGCGTCCTGCTCTTCGGCCTGCCCCAGACGAAGAACCCCGGCGCATCCGAGGCGTTTGCGGAGGACGGCATCGTGCAGCAGGCGGTACGGCGGATCAAGACGGATTTCCCGTCGGTCGTCGTCATCACCGATGTCTGCCTCTGCGCGTACACCGATCACGGCCACTGCGGCCTGCTCACCGAGGCCGGCACGATTGATAACGACACGACCCTGCCCGTATTGGCGCGCGTCGCCCTCTCACATGCCGAGGCGGGCGCGGACATCGTCGCGCCGTCGGACATGATGGACGGCCGGATCGCCGCCATCCGCGCCACGCTGGACGCGCGCGGCTTTGCCGACACACCGATCATGGCCTACGCCGCGAAATTCGCCTCCGCCTTCTACGGCCCCTTCCGTGAGGCGGCACATTCCGCCCCGTCGCATGGCGACCGTCGCTCGCACCAGATGGACCCCGCGAACGGGCGCGAGGCGCTGCGCGAGATCGCGGCGGACATCGCCGAGGGCGCAGACATGGTGATGGTCAAGCCCGCGATGCCCTACCTCGATGTGCTGGCGCAGGCGCGCGCCGCCTTCGATTTGCCGATCACTGCCTACCAGGTGAGCGGCGAATACTCGATGCTCAAGAATGCCGCACAGAATGGTCTGCTCGATGAACGCCGGGCGATGCTCGAAGCACTGACGAGCATCAAGCGCGCCGGTGCGGACAGCATCATTACCTACGCGGCCGTGGACGCCGCCCGCTGGCTGGCCGAGGAATGGGGCAGCACCCTCCGCGCCCTCCCTACCACCGTCGCGGATTAACTGGGAAACGGAAGCGCAGAGGACGCAGAGAACACAGAGGACACAGAGGGGAGAATGAGAATAAGAATGAGAACGAGGGAAAATAAAAGAAGATACTTCTCTTCTCTGGTAGGTGTATGGGGAACGGTGGAGTAGGGGGATGAGACAGGGAAATGCGAGTTCGATAGAATCTTCTTTGTCGAGAAGGAGAGACTATGAACCCGCACGCC
>JBPCPB010000118.1:0-5510 GCA_050999735.1 Thermomicrobiales bacterium
AGGGTCTGGAAATAGAGGGGCAGGAGAAAGGTCGCGCCGAAAAGCGCGACGACGGAGACCCAGCCGACGGCGCTCGCCAGAAGATAGATCGGCTTTTGATAGAAGCGGACATTGAGGAGTGGGTGCGGGGAGCGCAACTCGACGGCCACAAACGCCGCAAGCGCGACGACTCCCAGGCCGAGAAATCCGAGCACGGTGCTGCTCGTCCAGCCGTCGGTCGCCGCATTCGAAAGCCCGTAGAGCAGCGCGCCGAAGCCGATGACCGAGAGGATGAATCCGGGCAGATCGAACGCCGCCCGCGTCGCGCTCTTGCGCTCGCGGAGATTGCGGGAGGCGATCACCACGCCGATGATGCCGATGGGCAGGTTGATGTAGAAGATGAAGCGCCAATCCACGTACTGGACGAGAAAGCCACCGAGCGTCGGGCCGAGGGCGGGCGCAACGAGCGAGGGGATGCCGAAGACGCTGAGTGCCAATCCCCGCTCGTTCGGCGGGAAGGCAGTGAAGAGCATCGCCGTACCGAGCGGCAGGAGTGCGCCGCCACCCAGCCCTTGCAGAATGCGGAACAGAATCAACGCATTGAGCGAGGGCGCGAGGCCGCAGAGCGCGGAGGCTGTCGTGAATGAGATCAGTGAGATGACATAAATCCGCTTGATCCCAAAGCGGTCGGCGAGGAAACCCGCCACGGGGATGACGATACCGAGGGAGAGCGCGTAGTACGTCACAATGCCCTGCGTATGCGAGATGCTCGCATGGAAGTCTTTTTGCAAGGTGGCGAGTGCGACATTGACGACCGTATTATCGAGGATGGACATGAACGTCCCGAAAATCACCGAGAAGAGCACCCGCCACTTATATCCGTCGTCGAAATCGTCCTGTTCCGCAGGCCGGTCCATCGTTCCAGACAGTGCGCGCTCGGCCAAGGCTCGTTCCCTTTTCATGTGATCAACGGACAGAGAGAATTGCTAACCAGTAGGACACGATGAAGTATACCAACAGACGGAGCGCATTCGCATTCCCGCGTTATACGTATTTTCCCGCTCAATGCTACGGCATGGAATATGCGACAAAGTGAAGGCCAACGTTGGCATCCGTCAAAAGGAATGTCCTTCCGTCAGCAAAGGGAGCGCGCAATGGCGCAAATCGCACCGGCGTCCGACATCGAATATACCTCGGCGCCTCTCACTCGCATCCTTTCCCACCTCGTCGGCACGCTGGCGACGACGAGCGGCGTACCGGACCTCACCGGCCTCTCGCGGCGGCTCCTGCGTGAGTGGTGTGATGGCACCGTGCCAGGTACGGCGGTCATGCCATTGTCATTGCATCTCATCGAAGCAGCGATTGATATCGTGACGATGTCTCACCCGCTCACGCAGGCGGACAGCACGCAGCGCTACGCCTGGCAGTTCGCGACCGATCTGCAAAACGCGCCCGAACGCTTCGTCGCTTGATTCCTTGAACCGCTCAGGCACCGAAAGAAACGTAGCACAGAGAACACAGAGACCGCAGAGAGCGCAGAGAAAAAGGATTCTCTTGTATCCTCTGTGGTCTCTGTGTTCTCTGTGCTCTCTGCGCTCGCATTCTCCCTAAACGATTTCGCGGATGGCGGGGCGCGGGTACGATGATTCGGTACCGGGAACGGCGGGCCACTGGCCGGTGACGGAGAGGAAGTCCGCAGTGCCGTCGGCGCGAAGGACAAAAGTATCCTCACTCTTCGTGCCGGTGATCGAGGGATTGTAGGCAAAAGGCTGCGCCTCCTGCACGATCTGCGTGCCGCCGGGCGTAATCGTCCACTCGCGGCCCGCGTAGCCCGCCGCGCCACCCTGATGGTGCAGCCGCCACTCGCCGGGGAACCCGGCGTCCGCGTATGCTGTCGCACCCGCCGCGAAGATTTTCCCCGCCGTCGCGCCCGACTTCGTTGCAGTGATGAAGGCAAGGTCCACCCGCGCGCACGCCTGTTGCTTGCGGCGCAGATCGTCCGGCAACTGTCCGAAACAGACCGCGCGGCTCGCACTCGCATTGAGGCCCCAGCGGGTCGCTCCCGCGATGAGGAGGACACGCTGCTGCACGCTGTTTTCCGTCGGCAGCGGGTGGCGGAAACGATCAATGCGCGCGTCCGCCGCGACAAGTGCAACAGGCGCCTGGATGCCGGATGCCATCAGCGGCCCGACATACGACGCAGCGATCTGCAACTCCGTCATACCGGGTCGGGCGGCTCGGGCGGCGGCTTCGAGGGCCGTCGCGGCAGTCTGGGCGAGCCAGCGATAGCGTGCGATCTCCGGTTCGAGCAGACTCGACCGCAGGCGCACCACCGCATCGCGCAGTACGCGGACGGATTCGATCCCCACGACAGGTCCGTCCGCGCCAATCCGACCGCCGTCGACAAGGCCCTTGATAATCGCGGCGCGGTCGCTGGCGCGATCTTGTTCCCACGGATAGACCTTCATGTGGACGCCCTGCTCCGGCACTTCCTCCGCCGCAATGCGCGGCGCTTCGATGGCATCCGTGAGAACGTAGACTTCGTCGTCGGTAATCAGCACGGATGCACTCGCATCCGCGCCGCCACTCATCGAGACGCGCGTCGCGCCACCGCCCGTCACCCACGCGACGCTCGACTCCTGCGTGAGGAGCAGTGCGTCTAATCCCTCGGCGTCGAGGAGCGCGCGGACGCGGCGGCGCTTCTCCGCCAGTTCCTCCGGCGTCGGATTGAAGGCGGCGAGCGCCGCGCTCTGTGGCATGGTGATTACTCCTGCTGCTTCGGCGTATCTTCCCCAGCGATGCGCGCGCGCTGTATGGTGGGCGTGATCCACAACTCATCAATCGTCACGCGGTGCGGCAATCCGGCGACGAAGACGACCGTTTCCGCGACATCCTCCGGTTGGAGCATGGTTTTGCGGGCCTCCGCGCTCGGCGGATTCGGGCGATGATCGAGGATCGCCGTCGCGACTTCGCCCGGCAGAATCACTGTGGCGCGGATACCGTTGATTTTCTCCTCGGTGTTAATGCTATGCGAGAGTGAGACCGCGCCCGCCTTGCTCGCCCCGTAGGCGACGCCGGACATGATGCCGGAGTGGCGCCCGGCCATGTGGGCGGGGGGGAGGATCGTTCCCTCTTTCTGTTGGCGCATCGGCGGCAGCACCGCCCGCACACAATAGAGGACGCCATTCAGATTCACACCAATGACATGATCCCACTGCGCGGTAGACATGTCGTGCAGGTTGCGTTGCTTCGTGTTGACGCCCGCGTTCGCAAAGAGCAAATCAATCCGGCCCCACTCATGGATGACATTCGTGACGAAACGCTCCACCGCCTCAGCGTCCGCGACATCGGCGGCGTACGCGATGGCCGTGCCGCCCTTGCCGTGTATCTCGTCCGCTATCGCGTTGAGAACATCCGCCGAGCGCGCGACGATGGCGACCTTCGCGCCCGCGTCTGCAAGCGCGTACGCCGTCGCCCGTCCAATACCGCTCGACGCGCCCGTGACAATCGCGACCTGCCCCGCCAGTTTCCCTTCCGCCATGCTGCCCTCCTATTCGTCTACCGGCGTGAACCGGCCGGTCACCTGCACAAGTTCGATGGAATTGCCGAACGGGTCCGCGACGAAAAAGCGCGGGCGGTTGTCAATGACGCTCGTCTCCTTAATCGGTACATCCTTGTCATTGAGGTGCGCCCGCATCGCCGCAATGTCGTTCACCTCGATGCAGAGATGATCGGCGGCGCGCGGTGGCTCCAATCCTGCCGGATCGGTGCGAAGCAGGTGAATCTCATGCTCGTCCTCGCCGATGTCGTACCAGATCAGGGCGCGAGCCTCCAGGCCCATCGGGCGCGGCTTCTCTCTGAGGCCAAGCGCCTCGCCATAGAACCGGCGCGCCTCGTCCTCCCGCCCCGCCTCGATCCCGATACTGACGTGCTGCAACCGCTTGATATGCATACGCTTCCCTCACTGGCGCCGAATCTCCACTCCGGTCAGTCTCGCATGCGGGGAAGCAATGAGCAATGAAGGATAGGGGAACCTCTCCCCCGGCCCCTCCCCTAAAAGGGAGGGGTGACTTGTTCCAGATATTTGGATGTTCCCCCCAATACTCCGATCTCACGGCGGCTCGCTCCCCCTTCCTTTCAGGGAAAGGGGTTGGGGGGTTAGGTTCTCCCCACCAACTTCCGAAACGACGCGGAGAGCAATACCGGGTCTTCGAGCAGGTAGGGCGTTTTGATGCCGCGCTGGTCAATCATCATGCGGACGAGCGTCGGGCCGTCCGCCTGCTTCGCGTCGGCAAGCGCGGCGCGAAAACCCACTTCGTCGTCCACGGTGACGCCATGAATGCCGCATCCTGCCGCGACGGCGGCGAAATCGGTCGTCGTCGCGGCGGTCGGCTGGCCGCCGGTGCTCGCGTAGGTGCCGTTGTCGAGAATGAGGATGACGAGGTTTGTCGGCTTGAGGAAGCCGACGGTTGGGAGCGCCGAGAGGCCCATGAGTAAGCCGCCATCGCCTTCGATGACGACAATCTTCTCCGCGTTCTCCGGCCTGCCGAGGGCGATACCGAGGCCGATGGCGACGGGCAAACCCATGCTGTCGAGGACATAGAAGTCGTTCTCCCGCTTGCCAACCGTGGCGATCAGTTCACGCACCGTCGCGCCAAGCGTGACGATGGTCGGTTCGCACGGGAAGATTTCGGTGATGATCTTCAGCGTTTCCGCGCGTGACAGTGTCGCCATCGGTCAGCCTCCCATCAGGTTGACGAGCACCGCGACGGGGCGATGCGTGATCTGTGCGAACGCGTATCCTTTCACCACCGCGCGCGTCCATTGATCGAGCGGCGTCATCGCGTCGAGATGGAAGGTGCGGATATTGGCGGCGTCGAGAATCGCCGGGACGCGCTCGGAAATCAGGTGGATCATCGAGTTATATTCGTTGATGCCGCCGCGCCGTGCGATCAGCATGAAGCAGGGCAAATGGTACGCTTGCGGGAAGGTCGTCAGCGCGGTGAGGAAGTTACCGACGCCGTTATCCTGCATGATGAGGACGGCGGGCGTCTCGGTCAGCGCGAGGCCACCCATGATACCGATTGCCTCTTCCTCCCGCGTGACGGGGAAGGAGCGGATGTCCGGCTGGGCCATCACCCAATCGAGGATGCGCCGGAGCGTGCTCGATGGCAACATCGGCACGACCGCCGGCTTAATCTCCGCCAGCCCCGCGATCACCGCATCCGAGCGTTCATTGTCCGTACTCACGCCTGCTCCTTCCCTAACGGTTCGAGGTCCGCACGGCGATTATACCGGAGAGGTTCGGAGTTCGAGGTTCGGTGTGTTTGAGCCATCTACGAACCTCGAACTCCGAACTTCTCATTGCTCATTGCTTCCCTCTGGGCGTAGACTAGCGGTGGCGCACACGGCATGATGGGGAATTGCAGCGGAAGGGAGCGATACGACATGCGGATCGTGGTGTACGACGCGGGGAAGATCGGCCTCTGGGTCAACGATCAGGTCATTTCGATTGACGAGCAGATCCCGGA
>JBPCPB010000126.1:0-9682 GCA_050999735.1 Thermomicrobiales bacterium
CTTCGCGGCGATGGCCTACATCGTCTTCGCGGGCACGACGGTCATAGACGCCCTCGGGCAGGCCGTCACCCCCCGGTTGTCGCGCGAGTACGCGGCGGGCGACGTCGGCGCATTCCGCACACTGATCGCCAAAGTGCTCGGCATCAGCGCGGCGCTTGCCGCAGCCGGTCTGCTGCTCAGTCTCGTCGCCGGGCGGCAGGTGCTGACGCTGCTCTACCGACCGGAGTACGCGGCCCATCTCGATGTCTTCATCTGGATCATCGCCGCTGCCGGGATCGGCTATCTCGCCTCCGTCTTCGGCTACGCGATGACTGCGGCGCGGCAGTTCACGATCCAGGTGCCGATCTACGCCGTCTCAATCGTTGTCGTCGTCATCGCCTGCGCACTGCTCGTGCCGGCTCATGGCCTACTCGGTGCGGCGTGGGCGACATTCCTGATGTACGCCGTGCAACTGCTACTCAAAGCCGCCGCCATTCTCTACGCGCTCCGCAAAGGCGCAGCATCCTAACGGGGAATGGGGATTTACCACAGAGGACACAGAGAGCACAGAGAAGAGAAAGAAAAAAGGTTTCCTCTGCGTCCTCTGTACCCTCTGTGCTCTCTGTGCTGCGTTTCTTGGCACCCTTGGCGTCTTAACGGTTCAAAAGGCTTCACCCATCACATGTTGACTATGGTTTACGTTTAACGTGTGGGCCAGTGATAATGATGAGGGATCAGAGTAATGGCAGACGAGCAGAGACAACCAGTACGCATTCTCCATGTCCTCGGCATGATGGAGCGGGGTGGCGCGGAAACGTGGCTGATGCACATTTTGCGGATGATAGACCGCGATCGCTATCAGATGGACTTTCTCGTCCATATCACTGAGCCGCAGGACTACGATGACGAGATTCGCGCGCTCGGCAGTGCGGTAATTCTCTGCCCGCACACGCGGCAACCCCTCCGGTACGCGCGGGACTTCCTGCATATTCTGAAGGAGCATGGCCCGTACGATGTCGTGCATAGCCATGTGCATCGGTATAGCGGCCTCGTGTTGCGGCTGGCGAAGCGGGCGGGCGTGCCGGTTCGCATCGCGCACAGCCATCTCGACGCCTCCACATCCGAGGCGCAGGCGAGCCTGCCGCGCAAGGCGTATGCGACGCTGATGCACCATTGGATCGAGCGCACGATGACGGCGGGTCTCTCGGTGAGTCATCAGGCAGCAGCCGACCTCTTCGGTCCGGGCTGGGAGCGCGATCCACGCCACCGGATGCTCTTCTGCGGCATTGATATGGAGCCGTTCAGCCAGTCGCCCTGCCCTGCCGCTACGCGGGCCGCGCTCGGCATCCCAGCGGATGCCTTCGTCGTCGGACATGTCGGCCGGTTCACGGAACAGAAAAACCACGCGTTGCTCCTGGCAATCGCCGCCGAAACCCTCGCCCACGCGTCGGAGACGCGCTTCCTGCTGATCGGCGATGGCGAGTTGCGTGCGGCGATGGAGGAGCGGGCAACACGATTGGGGATCGCGGATCGCGTGATCTTCGCCGGGTTGCGCCCGGATGTGCCCCGGCTGATGCTCGGCGCGATGGATGCCTTCCTCCTGCCGTCATTGTATGAGGGATTGCCCCTCGTACTGATGGAGGCGCAGGCGGCGGGGTTGCCGTGCGTTTTCTCGGACACCGTCTCCCGCGAGGCGGACATCGTTCCCGCCCTCGTCTCCCGGCATGCACTGACCGCGCCGCCATGCGCATGGGCGGAGACGCTCCTCGCGATCCGCGACGCGCGCCCGGCGATCACGCGGGCGGAAGCCTTCGCCATCGCGGAGCAAACGCCGTTCAATGTCCGCACCTCATGGAACCTCCTGGAGCAGGTCTATGCCCACCGCTAGCGCACCGAGCGCGACGATAACGCCGCCCGATGAGCGCGAACCGCACCTGCTCCCCATCGCGCGCCCGCGCCGGGCCGCGCGCATCATCGTCGCGCATCTCTGTATCGTGGCGAGCGTCATCGCGCTCTATGTCTGGGCGCGTCCGCTCGCCGGATGGAGCGATAGCACGCTGCTCTATCCCGCGTCGGTGGCCCTGCTCGCGGAACTTGCCTGGTTGCTCGGTTCGTGGAAATTGATGACGGGCAGCGTGTTCGACCCGTATGGAATTTTCATTATCGCGGCGACGGTTTTCAACGCCGGGTGCGCCTTTCTCTATCTCTTCGGCCTGAATACGGTGGGCCTGATGATCCTCGATTTTTCGTTCCCTGCGGATCTGACGCTCCAGACGCTTCTTCTCATCTTCCTCTGCCTCGCCGCGTTCCATTTTGGCGCCCTCCTGCATGCCGGAGCGCGCCAGACGCCGCTCTTCCCCGATCGGCGCGCGACCCCCCAGGCATCGCCGTCGCCGGAGGAGATTCGGTTTGTCGGCTGGGCGCTGATCCTCGTTTCCGCTCTGCCAACCGCGCTGCAACTGAAGCAGGCGATCAGCGTGGTGCGGACATCCGGCTACTTTGGGCTGTATCAGCAGGATTATGCGACGGGCTTACAGGCAGGGACGCAGTTTCTCAGCAGTTTTATCGTGCCGGGCGCGCTTGTCCTGCTCGCGGGGAGCCGCGATTCGCGTCGGGGAAAGATCGTCTCCGGGATCGTGGTAGCAATCTACGCGCTCATCCAGTTGTTTCTCGGCGCGCGCTACCCCGCGATTGCGCCCGTGATCGCCTATGCGCTGCTCTGGCATCGCATGGTTCGACCCCTCCCGCGCGCACTGACGATTGGAGCGGCGATTTTCCTGTTCGGGATCGTCTTCCCACTGGTCGGCTCGACGCGCGACAAGCCCGCCGATGATCCCTACGCCCCGCAGGCGGCGCCGTCGTCGAGCGCAAGCCCGTTCACCGGCGTCCTCGCCGAAACCGAGAGCACCACCGCGACGATTGCCGATACCTTGACCCTTGTACCCTCCGTGCGCCCATTCGACCACGGCACGCAGTATTTCTACGCCGTCTCGACACTGATCCCGAATCTTTTCTGGGATCTGCACCCGGCGACCCGGCATGGGTTGGCGGGGGACTGGGTGACCGCGATCGTGGACCCCGGATTCGCGGCGGCCGGCGGTAGTTTGGGCTACTCATTCATCGCGGAGGCATACCTGAATTGGGGATGGATCGGCGGGCCACTCTTCCTCGGGATCATCGGCTTCTTCTTCGCGCAACTCGTCTATTGGGGCTGTAGCGCCGCCGCGCCCGCACGGATGGCTGCCGTTGCATCGTTCCTCACGTTCATCATTTTTTGGTCGCGCGGGGAATCCATCAACATCGTCCGTCCGCTCGTCTGGTACGCACTCGTGCCCTATCTGATGATCCTTTTCGTCGCCTACATGGAGCGTCGTGGCTTCGGGCCGATGGAACTCTGGAGCCGCGTGCGCCGCCAACGGGAGAATGCCGTATGAGTACGAATCTCGTCGTCTCGATTGAGCACCGCTTTGACCGGACGCCGGACGGCGCGATTTGGACGCAGACGATGTTCGCGCATTCCTTCTGGTCCCGCTATCTGGCCGCCTTCGATACGGTCCGTGTCGTCGCGCGGCTGCATGATGTGGCATCCGTGCCGGAGACGTGGCAGCGGGCGGATGGCGAGGGCGTCTCCTTCGCCGCGCTGCCGTTCTACATCGGGCCGTGGCAGTATCTCCGCCAGCGGCGGCGGTTGACCGAGGCGGCGGTCGCGGCGGTGAGACCGACGGACGCGGTGATCTTTCGCGCGCCCTCGGCAATCGCCGGGCAGATCGAACCGACCCTCCGGCGCAGCGGCCACCCCTACGGCGTCGAAGTACTCGGCGACCCGTACGATGTCTTTGCGCCCGGCGCGGTGCGCCATCCCTTGCGGCCGTTCCTCCGCTGGTGGTTTCCGAAGCGGATGCGGCGGCTCTGCGCGGGCGCGGCGGCGACCGGGTACGTGACCGAGCACGCGCTCCAACGCCGCTACCCGCCCGCGCCGGATGCGTTCACGACCTATTATTCCGATGTCGAACTCTCCGAAGGAACATTCGTCGCCGCGCCGCGCATCCCGCGTCGTGACGGGACGTTCACCCTCGTGACCGTCGGCTCGCTGGCGCAGATGTATAAAGCGCCGGACGTGCAGATTGACGCGGTCGCGCAACTGGTGAAGGAGGGATTGGACGTGCGGCTCGTCCTCATCGGGGACGGCAAGCACCGGCCGGAGTTGGAGGTGCGCGCCGCCGCACGCGGCGTGGCGGAGCGAGTGATCTTTCGGGGGCAGCTGACTGCCGGGGCCGCCGTGCGCGCGGCACTCGACGCGGCGGACATTTTCTGCATGCCCTCCCGCACCGAAGGGATGCCCCGCGCGCTGATCGAGGCGATGGCGCGCGGTCTACCCTGCATCGGCTCGACGGTCGGTGGCATCCCCGAACTGTTGCCGGACGAGGACATGGCGCCGCCCGGTGATGTCGCCGCCCTCGCGGATGTCATCCGCGTGGTCATCACCGATCCGGCGCGGATGGCGCGGATGTCCGCCCGCAACCTCGCCCGCGCGCGGGAATACCGGGAGGAGGCGCTACGCGCCCGCCGCACCGCTTTCTACCGCACGCTCCGGGAACGCACCGAGGCATGGGCGGAACGCGACGGCGTGCGGCAGGAAGAACGTGTGACGCGATCAATGATGGAGCGTTCTGCGTAGGGGCGGTTCGCGAACCCCCCTCTCGCGATGGCTGGGCGCTCTGGGGAAGGTGCGGATGATCCGGGGAGGGCGGTTCATACTGCCCAAAGGGCACCCGCGCCCCTACGGATGGATAGGAAGATAGCGCATCCGTGGATAAATGGAGAGGAAGAGAACGACGATGGGAAGTGGCAAGGACGGTGCATTGAAGGTTTTGTATCTGGCGAAAACGTCGGTCGGGGCGCCGTGGGCAGTGCGGCAGACGCGCGACCATGTCCGGCTCGGCGTCGAGGCGCATCTCGCCGCGCCCGTCGGTGGGCCACGGATCGCGGAGTACGAGGCGGCAGGCGTCACCGTCCACCCGATGGAGACGGATTTCCCGATCATGAAGCCCTGGCTCGCGCCGGGACGCTTCCGGCAGTTGCGCGCGCTCGTCGCGGAATTGCAGCCGGACATCATCCACAGTTACTACGTCGGCACAACGCTGACGGCGCGGCTCGCGCTCGGCAAGGGGCATCCGATCCCGCGCGCCTTCCAGGTGCCGGGGCCGCTCCATCTCGAACACGCCTTCTTCCGCCGCGCTGAGATCGCTACCGCCGGGCCGCGCGATTACTGGATCGGCACCTGCCACTCGATCCGCGACACCTATCGCCGCGCCGGCATCACCGACGACCGCCTCTTCGTCTCGGATTACGGCGTGGATTTGGAAGAGCATGTCTATCATCCAAAGGGCAGGATTCGCGGCGAATTTGGCATCCCGGAGGACGTGCCGCTCGTCGGCATGGTCGGCATCATGTACGCGCCGAAGCGGTATTTGCTCCAGCGGCGCGGCCTGAAGGGGCACGAGGACCTGATTGACGCCCTCGCCATCGTCCTGAAAGAGCAGCCGGGGGTAATGGGCATCTTCGTCGGCGGTGGCTGGGATGGCGCGCATGCCTACGAGGAGCGCGTGCGCGCCTACGGCAAAGCGAGGTGCGGCGACCGGTTGGCGTTCCTCGGTATGCGGAGCGATGTGCCGGAACTGCTGCCTGATTTCGACATCGCCGTGCAACCCTCGCACACCGAGGGGGTGGCGGGGACGGCAGTCGAGGCGCAACTGCTCGGTATTCCGGTAATTGCGACGAATGTCGGCGGCCAGCCGGATCTGATCGTGGACGGCGAGACGGGCTGGCTCGTGCCGCCCAAGGACCCTCCGGCGATGGCGGCGGCGATCCTCGACGCCTTGCACGACCCGGAACGGACGCGTGCGATGGCCGCACGCGGGCATGACCGCGCCGAGGCGCTCTTCAATGGTAAGGCCAATAATGCGGCGGTGCTGGAGATGTACGCGCGGATGCTCGCGCATCTGGGGAGGACGACTGGTGTACCATCGCTGCGGTCAACGCCTGCTTGACCTCGTGCTGACCCTGTTTGGGCTGCTTGTGCTGGGGCCGCTGCTGCTCGCCGTCGCGCTGCTTGTGCGGAAGAAGATCGGCGCGCCCGTCTTTTTCCGCCAGCAGCGGCTCGGTAAGGATGGCCAGCCCTTCGCGGTCATCAAGTTCCGCACAATGACCGACGCGCGGGACGCAGGCGGCATCCTCTTGCCGGACGACCAACGCATGACGCGCGTCGGTAGGTTCTTGCGGCGCACGAGCCTCGATGAACTACCGGAACTGCTCAATGTGCTCCGGGGCGAGATGAGCCTCGTCGGGCCGCGTCCGCTCTTCGTCCACTACGCGGAGCGGTACACGCCGGAGCAAATGCGCCGCCACGCGGTCCGCCCCGGCCTGACCGGCTGGGCGCAGGTGAACGGGCGCAACGCGATCGCCTGGGAGGAGAAGTTCGCCTACGATCTCTGGTATGTAGGGCACCAGTCGCTCCTATTTGACCTGAAAATCATCTGCCTGACCGTCGGGCAGGTCCTGCGGCGCTCCGGCATCAACGAGGTCGGCCACGCGACGATGAGCGAGTACATGGGGGCGGCGCACTCTCCCGATAGCGGCATGGCGGCATGAGCGGTGTGCTGATCCTCGGCGCGGGCGGCCATGCGAAGGTCGTCGCCGATATTCTTTGCTGCCAGGGCACGCCGGTGCTGGGGTTCCTCGATGACAATCCCGCGACCTGGGGCGCGGCGCGGCTCGGACTGCCCGTGCTTGGTGGCATCGCGACCTACCGCGAATACATGCCGAGCGGCTTGATCCTCGGCATCGGTGACATCGCCACGCGCAAAGCGGTAGTCGAACGGCTCGGCGCATGCGCGCGAGACCTCTGGTGCAACGCGATCCACCCGCAC
Organism: Thermomicrobiales bacterium; assembly: GCA_050999735.1. Classification (GTDB taxonomy): domain Bacteria; phylum Chloroflexota; class Chloroflexia; order Thermomicrobiales; family JALYUS01; genus JALYUS01. The sequence continues at coordinate 6,909 of JBPCPB010000126.1, forward strand.
GCGACCGTCGCGCACTCCGTGCGTTTAGGGCGCGGCGTCGCGGTGATGGCGCGCGGCGTCGTCAATCCAGACGCCATCCTCGGCGACCACAGCGTCGTCAACACCGGCGCGACGGTGGATCATGACGGCGTGATCGGGGCGCACGCGCATATCGGGCCGGGCGCGCATCTTGCGGGTGGTATCCGTGTCGGCACCGGCGCCTTGATCGGCGTCGGCGCAAACATTACGCCCTGGCTCACCATCGGTGACGGCGCGGTCATCGGGGCTGGGTCGGTCGTCGTCGATGATGTTCCTGCACACGTTACGGTGAAGGGCATCCCGGCGCGCTAATAAAGGATGGTTGCAAAACCGCCAAGACGCCAAGGACGCCAAGAAATACAGAGATGAGGAAGGGAGATGACCGAACAAACACTCCCTCCTTCTTCCCCCCTGTGGGCGTCCTTGGCGTCTTGGCGGTTCATTCGCGCCCGGTGTTTGCATTTGCTATGACACTGGACAATATTTAGACGAAGATGTATGCTGCATCCAGTGGTTTGTCCGAGAGTGGCGAGGAGTGATGCGCGGTGCAGATGATGTTTGCGATGCCGAGGATGCCGAAACGGCTCATGCGGGAAACCATTGCCGATCTCGCGCCCGGCGAATGCGCCTTTGTCGCTCCGTCCGCGCTCATACTGACGGCCGATCGGGCGTGTCGCATCCAAACGGATGTCTCCGTCCGCCGCACACCGGACGACACGGCGAATATGCAGGTGACGCGTACTGCTGCTGGCTATATCGCGGACGTGACCTATTGCCACTACCAGTGGACGCCGACCGATGCGGCGGACGATCTGGCGCACGCGCCCGTCGTCCATGTCGTCTTCGGGGATGAATTCCTGCAATAAATGAGCGTGGTCTAAAAAGGACCGAGGGTACGGATGACGCTCCTAGCCATCCCGCTCTCTCAAGCCCGCGTCGCGCGCTCGGATGATCGCGTGCGCCCGGTCGGCCACCTGCAACTTACTCAGAATGTTCGTGACATGGTTGCGCACGGTCTTCTCACTCAGGTAGAGTCGGTCGGCGATCGCGGCGTTCCTGTCTCCCTGTGCGATCAGGCCGAGGACCTCGCGCTCGCGCGTGGTGAGCGTGGGGAAGAGCTGCGGCGATGTCACGGGCGGGATGCCGGCGAAGTACGCGATCAGTCGCGTGGCGATCGTTGGGCTGCAGATCGCCTCGCCATTGCCGACGGACCGGACCGCCCGCGGGATTTCTTCGTACTTCGTCCCCTTGAGGAGATACCCGCGCGCCCCCGCCCGCATCGCCGCAAAGACGGAGTTGTCGTCCTCGAACATTGTCACGACGAGGACACCGATGTGCGGACTGGCGTGGAGGGTCGCCCGCGTCGCGGCGACCCCATTTACTCCAGGCATCTTCAGGTCCATCAGAAGGACATCCGGCTGGAGAGCGGCGGCGAGGGTCACCGCCTCGTCCCCCGTCGCCGCCTCGCCGACAAGCTCCATGTCGGGGGTCGCCTCCAGTAACGCGCGCAGTCCGTCGCGGAAGAGGGGGTGATCATCAGCAATGAGGATGCGCAGCGGTTCCATTCTTTTCCTCTTCCGGCGTTGTTCAGCCGGGGGGCGGTAACGGGAGATGGGCCGACACGCGCGTGCCGCCCGTCGGGGGTGTCTCGACCGCGAAGATTCCACCGAGTTCGGTCGCCCGCTCGCGCATTGAGGTCAGGCCGACCCCTGCACGGTGCGTGGCGGGGATACCGACACCGTCATCGGTGACGGTGATCCGCAGTGTCCCTCTCGCCTCATCGAGCGCGAGGCAGATCACGCACCAGTGCGCATCGGCATGGCGCACGACATTCGTCAGCGCCTCCTGCATGATCCGATAGGCGGCGACCTCGACGGCGGCCGACAACGGTGGGAGCTGTTCCGGTGCCTCCACCATGACACGCGGCGCACCCACGTCCGGCGCACCGTCCATCGTCGCCTGCTGGAGGCCGTACTGCATGGCGCTCTCGCGGATCGCCCCAATCAGCCCCAACTCGTCGAGTGTCGGCGGGCGGAGATCGTAGACGAGGCGTCGAATGTCGGCCAGTGCCGCTTCCACATCGGTCTCCAACGCGGCGAGCAGGGCATCCGTGCCTTTCGGGTCGCCTGCGAGCAGCTGCCGCGCCGCGCCGATCCGGAGCATCTGCGCGCCGAGTCGCGGCCCGAGGCCGTCGTGCAGGTCGCGGCGCAGTCGACGGCGCTCCTCCTCTCGTGTCGTCACCAGCCGCTCGCGGGAGCGCTGCAGATCGGTGGTCAGGCGTACCGCGTGGACGGCGATCCCCGCCTGGCGGACGAGATCATCGAGCAGGCGACGATCCGTCGCGTTGAACGCCTCGCCCCGGGAGCGGGCGGCGATGACCAGCTCGCCGACGGTCTCATGTTGGTAGATGAGGGGGAGATGAAGCGCCGCATCAACCAGGGCGCCGGATGCTGCGGCGACAACGAATGTGTCGTCCCGCGTGAGTGCGATCGCCGCATACGGAAGTTTCAGCGCTTCTCGCACTGTCTGCGCGATGGTCGGCAGGACGGCATCCGGCGCGAGCGTCACCTCCAGACGCCGACCGAGCCGCGAGAGCACCGCATACGGGTCGTCGCGTTCGCCGTATATCAGGCGGTTGACGCCACGTTGCAGCCGCCCGCGCAAGGGCTGGAAGACTACCGCGACCAACGCCGTCCCGAGCAGCGAGATCGCGAGGTTGCCCTGCGCCCGCAGCAGCGCGCTGAGCGCGCCAACAC
>JBPCPB010000165.1:0-3114 GCA_050999735.1 Thermomicrobiales bacterium
TGGGCCGGAGGGGATTATTTTAGAGTTGGCAGAGCAAATCAAATAAATTAGGTGTGATCTTCATAAATCTAGGACTTACGCACTTCAGCCTGCTCCACCAAAGAAAATCTTCCCAACTGCGTAACTCCTATAGGATACGACCGGGGAAGGGGGTACTGGGTATCTCTGAGTGTGTTCCCTGTTTCATCCGCGACGAAGGAGAATGAGCGGCGGGCGCCGATCGCCAGGCGCTTGCGAATGAGGCGAATCGTATCGTTGCTGATCGTGACGCTGTCCTGCACAATATCGTGCGGAAGTCGGATCGTTCGTGTGCTGCCTGGAACTCGCTCCGGTAGTAGCGGAAACGCTCCAGATTCATGCATTGGTAGCCGCGCAGATAGCGCGCCTCGGCGCGTGTTCGCTTGGCAATCCATTCCCGCAGGTCGCTCATCACCCGCCCCCATCTATCCGAACAGAACACCCTCACGGACTGACGATCCTCCGGGCCATCCCGGTGATCCTTCGCCTCTGCCGTCCACAAGCAGTATCCTTGTCACGAGCGGTATGGGATCATTATCGTTCGCGTCGCAGCAGTGTCTAGACGTACGTACACCCAGTTTTGTGGGGGATACCGAAGGTATATGGTGGAGGAATTCCCGCGGTTGTATCGCGGGCGCTTCGTCGCCGCACTGATCGCTGTCACATGGGCGGAGGGAGCGGTGTTAAGGAAGTGCGAGAGGCAAAGTGGTGGTGTGGCGGATGAAGGGAAGCGTGGGAGACGTGCAGCAGGCGGCGATAGTCGAGATCGAGCGCCCGATGGTGGGGCAATTGCCTCCCTTTAACATCGTCTTCCAGCGGTATTACAGCCGCGTTTTCGCGATCCTGACGCGAATTGTCGGCCCGGATGAGGCGGACGATCTGGCCCAGGAGACGTTTCTCCGCTTCCATGACCGGCCACCGCTGCGCCGGACGGACGATGAGGATGCGATTGGCGCATGGCTCTATCGAGTGGCGACGAATCTCGGCTTCAATGCGATCCGCACCCGCAAGCGGCGCGCGACGCGTGAGGAGCGGGTGACGCGAGCGGAATTGCCGCTGCAACGGCCGCTCGATCCCGAGCATGAGGCGGTGCGGCGCGAGGAACGGGCGCTCGTGCAGTCCGTCCTGCTGGAGATGCCCGAACGGGCGCGGGCCGTCTTGACACTCCGGCAAGCAGGCTGCTCCTACGCCGAGATCGCGGCGGCGGTCGGCATCGCGCCCGGTTCGGTTGGCACGACGCTGGTGCGCGCGGAGGCGCTTTTCCGGCAACGGTATGAGGCGGTCACGGATCGCCGGACGGCAGGTGTGTGATGGACAAACGGATGAATGAGCGGGTAATGCAACCGATTGATGATGGCATGCTCCGGGCATATCTCGATGGCGACCCGGTGTTGGATGACGGCGCGCGCGGCCGGATCGCGGCGGCGCTGGTCGAGCAACCCGCGCTCGCTGAACGACTGACGACCCTCCGCGCGGATGCTCGTCGCATCAATGCCGCGTTCGCTCCCTTCGCCATGCCCGAACCCGATAGCGCCCACCGCGAACGTGCCTACCGCCGCCTCCAGACTCGCCTGACGACCGAACACTATACGAGTTTTATGACAACGATCAAGGAGAGGTTTGCCGAGATGACAACGATCAACCGTACCGCACGCGTCCGCCGGTTCGCCTTCGCCGGCTCATTGGGCGCGGTCGCGCTCGTCCTACTGTTGGTTTTTGCGCCCGTTGGAAGCATCGTCAGTGCCGCGCTCGATCAGTTCCGCTATCAGCCGACACAGTTCGCCGCCATCACGGTCAATACCAGTCAATTCTCGCAGATGATGGGCAACGGATCGAGCGGCACGCCGACGATACCAAAGACCAACGGGTCGCTTCTCGGCTCAGCGCCAACCGCGACGGGGAACAAGGCCGCCGGTTCGCTGGCCGGGCAGGATCCGCAGAAACTGTTGCAGGAACTCTCTAAATACGTCTCGGTTACGTTGCCTATTACGCTGGGCCAGTTGCCCGGACGCCAGGTCCAGAGCGCGGCGGACGCGCAGGCGGTCGTCGGGCGCGCGGTCTCCGCCCCCACACATCTGCCGTCCGGTGTCGCGAACACACCGCAGTATTACGTCTCCGACCATCAGACAGTAGATGCGACGCTCCATCTCAATGAGATCCGTCCGGCCCTCACAGCGGTCGGGATGGGCAGCCTGATTCCGGCGACGGGCGACAGCGCCACTATCCATCTGGACGCACCCGCCGCCTCAATCGTCTCGTACGGCTTCAATCCGACCGCGCAGGGTGACGCGGCGAAGAACCAGAAGGGCGTCGCGGTGATCGCGATGGGTTCGCCGACGATTGATGTCAACGGCCTCGATGTCCCCGGCATCGTCAGCACGATCAGCGCGCTGCCGAACATGCCACCGGAATTGATCGCCGAACTGCAAAAGGCGGACCTCCAGCACACGCTGATCATCCCGGTCACCGATCAGCAGACGGTGAAGAACGGCACGATCAACGGCGCGCCGAGCACGACGATCAGCCAAAACGATGGCAGCATGTCCGTCGTCCTCTGGATCACCAAGGATAGCGTGCTACACGTCGCGGTCGGTACCTACAGGGCGAGCGAGATGGAGCAGGTCGCGGGGTCCGTGAAGTAAATCGCACACCTCTTCCCCATTCCTTCCTCCCCGAAGGCCGGACACGGACTCCCATCCGTGTCGGGCCTTCATCTTTGGCGGTACGTACGGTTTATGTATTCCTGGTGCGACCTAACCCCCGCCCCTTCCCTAAAAGGAAGGGGAGCGAGCCTCCGTACGATTAGGCTGTTCGGGGAACGCCTCGGTATTGCAATGATTCACCCCTTCCTTTTAGGGAAGGGGCCGGGGGTTAGGTTCTTTGTCACGTCAGGGCCGCGCGTGGTGTCTTTCTTTGCAGAAGGTGTACCATTCCTGAAGGTGCGATAGCGACAATGAGAGAGCAGGGTACCGAACCGATGGCACAGACGATCATTTCCCCCGTTGATGCACCGGCATCCGCGCCCGCCCCGGCGATGCTCCGACCGGAGGAGGTCGCCTTTCTCCACGCGGATGGACACATGGATCCCGCCGTGCC